>NZ_CP042330.1 GCF_007904085.1 Euhalothece natronophila Z-M001 | reverse complement strand
CCGAGGGGAATAATCCTCCCATTGTAAATTCACCAACTCCCCCCGCCGTAACCCACTCGACCGCAGAATCGCAATTACCGCCAAATCCCGCTTCCCAATGACCGTTCCCTCCTCCTCACAAACCCTCATAATCGCCTTAATTTCAGCCCCAGATAACGCCCGTCCCTTCAACTCCCGTGTCTCCTTAATCGAAGGCAAATCCACGGCCCTAGCATAATCATCAGCATTCATTAACCCCAACCGTTGCGCCTCCTTTAACACCCGTCGCAGGGCACATAACATCTTAGAAGCCGTCGCTGGGGCATGACGATTTAATAACGCCGTTCGCACCGCCACCGTATGCTGATAGCGTAACTGCGACCAATCAAGGGTAATGGTCACAGTCCCCATTCGTTAACAGCGCCGCGATCGCGTTTAGAGATTCTCGCATCGTCCGCAGTGAGCCTTCCCCTAAACTTGATAAATACACCGCCGCCGGATGAAGAGTTAATGGTAGCGGTTGTTGAAGTTTCAGCTCTGGAAAATGAATGGAGCGAATCTGACCAGACATAGGCGTGTAAAAAAGAGAGTTAAAGATTATTGTCTCATAAGTAGCAGAAAGTCAACTATAAACAAGGATATTCATTATATTGCGAAGTTCAGTTCTCGCTACTTACTCTTCTGTAACCCCCTTGAAATGGGGAGTTTTTAAGGCGCGATCGCCTTGGGCAAATGGCGGAGCTAGATCTGAGTCTATTTTTGAATTGGCCAACAGGATCCGTATCTCGGCTCAATCCCATAATAAAGCGGTTTGGAGAAGATAGGTGCAGTTGGATGGGGACATTAACAAGTTCAATGATCTTTACCCAGTGGCAGGAGTCCAAAACTCTAGATCATTAAATCTAGAGAGGTCTCGGTAATCCAATGTCCAGACGGGACAGTTTAAGGTTCGGGTGAGGATAACAATTGAAGCATCTTGTAGCGTTCCTTTCCATTGAGGGGTGGAACTGACCAGTTCGATCGCGCTTTGGATGTCTGCTAATTCAAAGGGAACCACAGGATGGCTTCTCTAATGCGATTAACCGGGTTCGATCCGCCTGGGATTTTGGAAACAGATGACATTCAGAGTGCGTTAGCATAGCATAATAGTATTAAATCTATTGAAAATTATCCTTTATTTGGCTGCTTCCCCCGCACAACTTTTAAAATTTCCCGCACAAAATATTAATTTCTGTTATCCTAAAAGAGGACATATCAAATAGTAATTCAAAAAAATGGCTCATATTAAATACATTACCCCAGGTGCCTCACTTGACCTTCTCGATGTAAGTGCCGAAGTGTTTGTGCTTGAAGTCAATACGCAAAAAAGGTATCGAAAGGTCTATCGTGTCATTTCACGTCGATCCAATTTGGAGCTTTTAGGGACGAAGCCCAGGAGTCAACGTTAAGTCCGAGGATCAGCGCCCGCGCTTTCCGCTTCCGTCAAATGTCCAGCGTATCCATGAAGAATTATGGGGGCGTTAGCGAAGTTTTTAGGGATCGGTTTACTCACCCCACCGCAGGGCTGACTACGGGTTCCAAGGCTTCCAATTTGCTCGTATCTGTCGTGCCTACGAGGTGGCGTACAATCGTGGATTACTTTACCAAAATCAGTTCCATATCGGAGAACGGGCGATTGCGCTTTGCTCGGCAATTCTAAGCACTGGTATCGACGCGCTAATCGACGAGGCGACCGGATACCAGTATCGGCGTCCAGAAGATGCGTTGCAACACCTTGTAGCTGAATACTTATTGGACACCCCAGCAGAATGGCGAAAACGTTCCCTGAGAGTTGTATCGGGAGTGGTTCCGACTGAAGGGTTGGCATCACCTCGATCCGAAAGCTAAACGCCCAAGCTGTGTGGGGAAAATCACAAATGATCTGGTGTATAACCGAATTCTCCCTACTGAAGTCAATAATGAGCTTAGGGCTCGTCGCGGTTGATAGAGTAACAAACTCCATGTGTACCTATCCGAGGAAAAAGGTCGCAGACATTTGGAAAACCATCTCAACACTTTAAAAACTCTAGCGATGGTTTCTAATGATTGGGACGATTACCTTCAAAAAGTCGATGTTGTCGCTCCTCGGATCGGCTCTTTAACTTAATCTAATTACTTTTGGCAGGGGTGAATCCCTGCCCATAAACTTATCAATAATAATAAAAACAATGGTTAATCTCTCAAACAGACTTACAATCCCTGTTCCTTGCATAAAGGGACACTTTAGTAGGCATCTCTACACATACCAGACTCATGTAGCTCCTACGGAATTACAAAATATATTGGGACATGATCCCCGAAGTAAAAATTGGCGGAATCTTCCTGAAACTATTCGGGAAATCTATCAATACTTGCAACGCCCAACCGAAAAAAAGCGTCGAGAGGGCACAGCTCGCTACATTCGTGATCGTTTTGATCCGAGCAATAGTTTCTCTATTGGTGCGTTTCCTGCGATTTCAATTGGTGCTACTAAGCCTTTAAAATTTGTCCCTTATGAGGAACAGGGAAAAATATCAGTTCAGATGTTGGAGAGCTTCATTTGACTTGCGTGCTAACAGCACCAGAATTTTGCTTGATGGGCTAGCTCGTTATACTGGTGCAATGGAAGTATATGAGGCAGGAGATGAAGAAATTGTTAACTCCTTCACTTTTCCAGTTACTATCTATGTTCCCCAAGAGCGAAACCTAACTTTGATGGAGTTGGGACAGCTTTTCCATGACTTTAATTTCCTAACTCAACCCATCAAGAAAAACCGAGCGATCGCGCTCGACCGAAGCAATATTTATGTTGGATTGACTAAGAAATTAGGAGAAACTGACATAATCGAGCGTAATGGTGGAGTCGAAGAACGTGCAGCCTCTCTTGGTAAGAAATCAACGGCACTTGTGGCTCAACAGGTGTTCTGCGCTTTGTGCGTGGTGCGTGCGAAGGGATTGCATTTCAGAAGAAACTTAGTGAGGAATATCCCTCTGGAGAGCCAAATCTTACTCGTGAAACATTTTTGAAAATTAAAGCAAAACTAGAAAATTTCCTTGAAATATTTGCTGAAGGAATGGGGCAGTCGTTTCGTGATCACCGTTCAATTCACTTAACTGCGCCGGGATGGTACGCGATTGGGTTGATTTTCCATGATGTTGAGTTTCGTTCTTCTTTATCAGATGTTGAAAAGAAGCGCATCTATAAACGACTAGCACAGATCAATTGGACACGTTATAACTCGGACTTTTTTGGGATGTTGGGAGAGAAGGACTACGATGAAATGGTAAACCCTACCTCAGCAAAGCTCGTGGCGGTGGTAACGCTCCAAAGAACTTGGCTAATTATCTGAGGTCTAAGTTGGGGTTAGATGAATTAGTACAACGGTAATGGCAAAAAGTTTACTTTTCTCCTCGTTCCACAGCAGCGATCGCTTTCTTTCGCAAATCATAACTGTACGGTAGGGCTTTACATCCATGATCAACATTTTCGGGATGAAATTAAATTTCCCGAAATTTTTTAAATCCATTTAACTCTCTCGTAGCGCGGAGTTTAGGTTTATTCAATTGTAAAAATGCTGATGCCTCGTGGAGAGGCGGTGGTCAGCGGTGTTATTTTGTAAGTATCTAACCCAACAAAACACACCAGTTTTATGCTAACAGGTAATCAAGCATTTGCACAGACCCAAGCAGTAACCCCATTCAATCTGAGAGTTCTCGATACAAATATAGCCGCTACTTTCGGATCGGATGAAGCCCTCTTCTTAAGCCAACTCCAATACTGGATATCCAAAGGATATGGGGTTTTATATAAGGGCAAGCGATGGATTTACAACACCTATGAGCAGTGGATCCAACAAATGCCTTGGTTAACCCGCGACCGATTTAAGCGGATGATCAAAAAACTTCTAAATTCAGAAGTTCTAATGATCGAAAAACTGAAAGCTCACGAGTGGAAGCAAACAAATTTTTACACCATTAACGAGGAAGCCTTAAAAGCCAAAATCCCCATGCCCAATGCATCGGGCGGATCCAACCTCTCAAGTGGCAGGTTATCAACCGATGATCTATATACAGAAAATACAACAATTAAAACAGAGAGAGAGAGCGAAAATTCTGTTTCACAAGAATCTA
Organism: Euhalothece natronophila Z-M001; assembly: GCF_007904085.1. Taxonomy (GTDB): domain Bacteria; phylum Cyanobacteriota; class Cyanobacteriia; order Cyanobacteriales; family Rubidibacteraceae; genus Halothece; species Halothece natronophila. The sequence goes on along the minus strand of NZ_CP042330.1, from coordinate 21,343 downwards.
TTAAATTGGATCACAAAGAAGAGCAAGTGGAAGCAAGTTCAAATGGAAAACCTCAAGAAGATAATGCTTCTACTGCTGATTCGGTTGAAAATTCTCCAAATTCGGGTGATGATCCAAGTTCCGAGCCTATTGAGAATAAGTTGCATTTAGTTCCATTCCATAAGGAGTTATTGAGGATACTTCAGTTCTGTGATGGGATTCAGAATCCTTGCGCTTATGCTCAAAAGTGCGTTGATAATCTTCGTGCAGGAAGTCCAAGTTCGATGGAGGTGTACAAAAAATGGGCTGAGACTGGCGAAATTGTTTTAGAGGATGTTCTCCACCAGAAAGAGTCTCAAGCCAGTGAGAAGGGCAAAAATCCTAGCTCTGTGCAGCCAAGTCAAACCGAGGTGACACAACAGGGTAATCAGTCTAAGGATGAGCAGCCTAAGCCGAAGCATGAGAGTAAGGTAAATGAGGGGTTACGAGAATGGCAAATCCAGCCTGATGATACGGATTTAATTGAGGCGGGTTATTCGGTGGGACAGATTTATCCTGAGTTTGTTCAATGGGCCACGCCACGGCTTAAATATCACCCTGATTTAACTGAGTATGCGGCTAAGTCTCATGCCATTTACAAGTTAAAGAAAGAACCACAGCTGACACTAGAGATGTGGCGAGACTTCAAGCGACTTTTGACGAGAGAGGTAGAGGATAAGAAGGAAAATGAAAGTAAAGGGCTACCGTACTTCACGCCGGCTTGGATGCAACTGCCAGCGGATGTTCCCGTGAGTGAAGCAAGAAAAGCCTCTGTGGAGTTGAATGAGGCGAAAGTTAAGGAACAGCAAGCTATAGAAGCGAATCGCACTCAGAAGCCAGCTTTAACGGGGGGAGAAGATGAGAAGGCGATTGAGTCAAGTGAAGAGGAGGAAGTTTTAGAGCCAATTGAGAATGTTAAAAACGCGATCGCGCTGATGGAACAATATCCTGATCATCCTGCGACGAAAATGATTGTTCAAAATACGATTAATCATGCGAAAGCTAATGCGTCTGAATCAGAATTAGAAGAAATTCAGCGATTGGAGGATGAAGCCTTCGAGTTTTAAGGGCGCGATCGCGCTGTTTAAGTAGTAAAACAACTATTTTATAACTTAAAGTAGCAAGCAGATTGTTAGACTTGACATTCACCTTGGGAAGGTGACGTGCTACCACTGAGTTACTGCTTGGAAAGCGATTTCCCCTACTTTGTTTAAGTGCAAAATCCTTAAAGGATTACTTAAGCCAGCAAGCGGATTTGAACTGTGACCTACCCATTACGAGTGGGTTGCTCTACAAACTGAGATTGGGGTTAGAGTAAGCTTTAGAGCGTACCCTCTCATCTTTATCCTGAGCCAGTTGTTGGAGAATTTCAGGAGGAGTGTTGGGGTTAGAGGCTACTTTTTCGCGTACCCTCCAATCTTCATCCCGAGCCAGTTTTTGGAGAATTTTCGGGGGAGTGTTAGGGTTACTTGCGTTAGACGCTACTTCTCGGCGTACCCTCCAATCTTCGTCCCGAGCCAGTTTTTGGAGGTTTTTAGGGGAAGTATTGGGATCAGAGACTGCTTTATTGTGTGTTTCTTTTTCTTCCTCATTGCTATCTACCAAGCTTCCCAAAACACCAACTAAGGCATAAAATATTAAGCCAGGACTCATTGCAATAATATTACTAATTGCTCCTTGAAAAAAACTGTTAGCTAAAGATGAATTAAAAGGCAAAACAATAAAACTAATTACAACTTTTATAAGCTCCCCTATTACAAAAACAGGTGACAAAATATTAATTAACCAAAATCCCCAAGTAGTTATTTCACCATCTTCGTCACGAATATCAATTATGATTCCACCTCCTCGTCCGCTTCTTCTTCTAGCTTGCTTTAATTCTTTTTCCTGATCAAAATTTATAAAAGAGGGTTTTGGTAAAAAATCAACTTTTCTTTCAACCATAGTTTTATGTTTAGGAAAAACATATTCAGTAAAAGTAAATACCATTGTATGAATTTGAATAGTTAAAATACTACTGATTATTCCTAAAAAAATGTAATGTACTGTTTTAAGTTTCATTTTTTTCTAATTTCTCTGTTTCGGGATAAATTATTTTTTAGGGGTACCACACCAACCATTACTGAGGCAAGGGACTTGCAAGAAAACAAGAAAAAAGAATAGTAATAACCGCATCCCCTACCACCAGAACCGCCATAAGAGTCGGCTTTGCTGAGTCGGTGGGAATACCCCCCCTTGCCGAGCGTCCCCGCTTAACCGATTCATGGGGATTGGGAAAATTAGAGGAGAGCGCGATCGCGCTTCTAGAAAAACATCCTGATCATTCAACAGTTGAGGGGATTGTTTCTAATATCATTAATGGTGCTAAAGCAAATGCGTCTGAATCGGAATTAGAAGAAATTCAGCGATTGGAGGATCAAGCCTTCGAGTTTTAAGGGCGCGATGTGGCTAGGTTAGTTGCCAGAGCGTGATCGTGCAATCTGACTTGGATTTGGAAGTACAAATGGAGCGTAATAGACCAGAGTAAAAAACATTAAATGTTTGATAATCTTCCGAAACAAAATATTATTTAACCACTTATTTGTTGATTTATTATACAATATGATATTTTTTTCATTAACGCGATTGCGCTGAAAAGCTAAAAAAAAAATTCCAATGAATAATCAATTAATTGATCTACAAAATCTTATACAATATCTTATACAATTTGCCACTGTTAGTGTGTTATTTTTTACTTTAAGAAATCAAGCCAAAAATCAAAAAGAAGAAAAGCAAATAAAGTTATTTACAGAATCCTTAGAAAGATATGAAAATTTTATAAATAATTTATCAGAATACTATCAAGATCCTGATCATTCGGACTATGAAGATTGGTTAAAAGGAGACAGAGCTTTACAAGCCATAATTGAGAATTCAATAAAAGAATATAAATTTTATGAAACGATTAGGTATAATCGTTCTCCAATAATAAATCCGTTAATTAAAAATTTACAAACATCTTTTATGTTTTTATTAGATTTACCTGAAGAAGTTAGAAATAAATATAAAGCACTTCTAAAAAACTCAATTAGTTATTCAACTCAGAGATTATTATTTATGGAAAAGAGATATATTGAATATGTAATAAAAAAGCGTGACTCTGTTGAAAAGTATGAAAAAGAAAGGATTGATTTTTTTGAGAAAGTTAATGCTTATAATTTACTCGATGACTTATCGGAACATGATAGAATCTATTTACGTAAAATCCCTTTTAAGGAAAGTTCTGAATAAGAATAGATAAAATCATTTTTAAAAACTTAATTTTGATGTATTGTAAACAGATAATATCTTATATTTCAATTATTCAAAATTCAAAATATTAAAAGTTATACCGTTTATCAAAAATAACTGGAAAGAATAGTACCAGTTTGTAGGGAGGTCTGACTCGATATCTCTTTAGCTACTTTTGAGAATTAGTATTATATCAAATTCATCACTTTTTGCTACAGATGGATCGGGAAAAGGGGGAAGACAAGGAAATAAACTAATCGACCTAACCCATCTTTTTTGCCGACGAAACTCCCAAGGCGGTGTTCCAGTTAGTTGTGTACTGTTAGCCGCACGCACAATCGCGCCCCGATTGGGACAACTCCCGCTGTAACGCCAATAATGCCAAGCGTGACCTTCCCTTTTTTTTAAGACAGAAGGTAAGTTGCATAACGTAGCTGGAATAAACCTAAGGAAAGGTGAAGGCAAAAAAAGGAGTTTTAATTATGGTTAGAATACTAGCTACCGTCTTTACTATCGGCTTAAGTTCATTAGCCCTAGACCTTACCCCAGTTGAAGCATCAAATTTAAATCATCCAGAAATTGAACCTGACTCACCAGCTCAATTACATGCAGGTATAACGCGCCGAGAGTTTCTTACAGGGAATTGGGGAGGATAATAAAGAACATTAGAGTATCTAGATAAATTAATTCCGATGTTCCCAAGGGGGGATGATTCCAGAGATTCCCCAAACTCCTACTTGGCGCGATCGCCCTAAAAACCGATGTGAGTTTCGTTCGTTTGATGAACTCTTAACCTCCCCACTTAAAAATCAATCCCTTCACCCTAATCCTGCTTCTTCGACTGAGAATCATCAGACTTGGGTAACGGTTCCAACCCAAACAACTTACGATCACTATCTCGGGTTAAAAACTCATCCATTTTTTTTCTTAAATCCTCCTCCCCATTAATTGTCGGAACCGACCCCTCCTGCTCAAGACAAGACAAACAATAAGCCCCCACTAAAATCTTCCATCGGTCTTGTCGCTTCTTCTCCTCGCGACTCGCCTTCCTTTTCTCTTGTCGAATCTGCTCTTGAATCTGCCGTTTTCTCGCCTCTAACTTCTCAATCTTCTTTTGATAACTCCCACTCATTCACCTATATAATCTTAAACTCTTCTCTATCATCAATTTAACTTATCTCCACTATTACAACCGATCGCCTAGTTAGCACCCTCTAGGCAAAAATCAGAAAAAGGAGTTAAAATAGGAAGCCCCTCTGGCGAATGAAGAGCGCACTTACCCAAACCAAAATCGCTTCGCGATCGCCTAACGGCTTTTTGGTTTGGTCGTGCGTTAAGGGGACACCCCTTAAAATCCCCGAATAATTATGGCAATTTACCATCTCAACTATAAACATATTAGTCGAGGAAAAAATCAATCAGCCTGCGCCGCCGCCGCCTATCGTAGCGCCACCCAAATTTATGATCAAAGACTAGGAAAAACCCATAACTATGAAAAGAAACAAGGCGTTGCTCACACCGAAATTTTAGCCCCCTCCTACGCCCCCCAATGGGTAAATGATCGCTCCCAACTTTGGAATCAAGTCGAAGCCAAAGACCGCCGTCAAAACGCTCGACCCGCCTCCGAACTTGACATCGCCCTCCCCATCGAACTTAATCAAAAGCAGCAAATCGAACTAATCAAAAAATTTGCCGAAACCACCCTCGTTTCAAGAGGCTTAATCGTGGACTTAGCCTGCCACGATCTCAACAGTCATAACCCCCACGCCCATCTTCTCTTCACCACCCGAAAAATTAACGAACAAGGCTTAGGAGAAAAAGACCGAGATATTAAAAGTAAAGACTTCCTCAACCAGTTGCGAAAAGAATGGGAAAAACAAGCCAACGCCGCCCTAAAAAACGCCAAAACCCCCGAACGAATCAACCACCGTTCCCTAGAAGATCAAGGAATCAATCGAATCCCCCAAATTCACCTCGGCCCCAACGTCTGCCAAATGGAAGCCCGAGGAATTTCCACCGATCGCGGCGATCGCTGGCATGAAATTAATCAAGCCAATATCAGAATTAAACAACTACTACAGAGAGAAAATCGCATAGAAGAAGAACTACAAAACTTAAATCAACAATCCCCAGTAGAAAACGAAAATCCCAACTCAAACCAAACTCAAACTAAAGAGTCATTTAACCCCCTCAAACCCCTTCTCTCACCACTGCAAGCGAAAGAAACCAACCAACCAATCATCAACTCACCAACCCTCTCAAAAAATCAGTTCCCCCTTTATTCCTCCAACCCACTAACCAATCAATCCCTTGCCGAATTATCTGCCAAAGATGGCAAACAAATCAAAGAAAAACAAGCAATTAACCTATTTCACCAATATCAACCCCTATTCAACCAAATCGCTAACCAACTCGGGATAACTGGCAATAAAGAACTCGAAGCGGAACATCAAAATCAGCAATGGCGCATTGGTATAAACGCCGATGAAACCGAATTCTGGCTCATTAATGAATCCGAAAAAGAAACAAAAATCCATCTCCAACTTGCTCAAAATAATCAAATTTCACTAGAATACAATCTCCACTTAGGCGAATTTCATCATTTATACTCCAAACTCCCAGAAGAATTAAAATTAAAACTTAACAATAATCAACTTAAAAAAGAAGAACCAAAGCCACCACTCGAAGAAGAAGAACAACCAATCGAACCAACAACAGAAGAATTAGAAAACTTGACACTTGATTCCCCCCAACAGAAATTACCCCGAAGCACATATATCAGATTCATGATCAATCCCCCAATTTCATCTGCCGCCCGTGAGTCTGAAACTTTTTCCGAATTTGTTAATCGACTTGAAGAGGATTTTATTACAGTAGAGCAAGAACAGCAAGAAGAGTCAGTTAAACTATACTACAAATTACAGTCAGAATCAGTGGGAACAATTGTAGCAGAAGATATTGAAGTTAAAGAAGGAACTTTACCAGAATTGATCCAAAAAGGAGTTCACTACGAATCCTCATCAGAAAACAATAAACAGCGAAATAATGAGAACCTGAATCAACCTGATCACCAAGTAATTAATACCAACCTTAATTCAGAAGAACAACAAGCAAAAGAACGAGTTGAGGAACAAAATCGTCAAGAGCAAGAACGACTACGAGAACTAGAAGAAGAACAAAAGAGAAAACAAGCCCAGCGTCAAAAATCCAGAAAAACTAAGAAGAGAAATCAATACAAAGACCGAGAACTCTAAATAGCTCAAAAGCAATAATTCCCATCGCTCAGGTCTGCCAATAAAGATATTACAAAGTATCATACTTAAAACATTACTATAGTTAAAATATTTCAATTTACCTGAAGTTAATTTCTAGATAATTAATACTAATTAATTTATCTTCATTGTTATATCATACTTTGTAACATTATTATTACTAATTATCACCTATTAAACCTAAGAATATTCGTTAACATGATAATAATAAAACTTTCAGTATTAGAGTAAATAATTAAAATAGCATTATAAGTATCATATTAAAATACATTATAAATAGCAACCCCAATTTAATTTAATGTAGCATTACATCGTATGAGTATTATAATGTAATGGAGTCTAAACTTAGCTTATAATAAGAACTAGAGTCCACTAAAGCTAACCATGTATAAAGCATCAGGAAAACGAACAACCGTCTATTTTAACGACGAAGATGCCAAACTAATCGAAGATTACGCCAAGAAAAATAACCTCTCTTTCTCCAAAGCAGTCGTCCAACTCTCCCTAGCAGGATTTGAAAATAAAGGCGGTAAATCAAGTGAGATCGAAACTCTCAAACAGCAAATTAATCAAATCAACCAAGACTTTACCGACAAGCATCAGAAACAGAAAAAAGAGATACTTACCTTGAAAAAGAAACTGCAAAATCTAACTGAAATGATGGCAGCCAGTCGCCTTGGAGACCTAAGAGATAAATTTATTTGGGAAGAAAGTAACCCACCCCTACAGCAAATTCCCATTCACTTATGGTACGATGCCAGCAATCCCAACTATAAAGAAAAGGAGAGATATGGTTTAACTCAACAAGAACTCCTCTTTAAAATGTTTGGGGTAGATGGAGACCGATTATTTCACAAATGGTGCCTTCATCTCAACCTAAAAAAAAATGAAGCCCCTGAAAAAATCAGACAATATCTTGAAAAAATCAGTGGAGCTAAACTTCAGCAAGTAAAATCACCCCATCAAACCAACAAAACGTACCGATATGTTATTAATCATCTTTTCACTCAAGATCATTCTTATTTATTTCAAGAACCTTCATCAAATTGATTAATCTGGCAGTCAACCAGCCATCTAAATCTGGATTCTTGAATCCATTTTAAAGAAACCAGAAAATGGTTTCCTGATTCTGTTTTACAGATTAAAGTAGAGAGTAAATTCCTACATCCAAGGACGCTTATGGTGCGAGTAATTGCTATCTTCAACGTCAAAGGGGGCGTTGGAAAATCCACAACCACTTATAACCTAGGGATTGGTCTCGCTCGCAACAATCATCAGCGCGTCCTTCTCATTGACATTGACCCCCAAGGCAACACAGGAGCCTCCCTTGGCATTCACGTTTGGGAATTAGAGCTTCAAATCAAAGACTTATTACAACGGAAAGCATCCCTTGAGGAAGTGATCTTAAAAACCGAGCAGGGAGTTGACCTCATCCCCTCCAACATCACCTTAGCCGAAGCAGAAATTCCCATCAGTGGTCTGCCTGGGCGGGAACTTTTACTAAAACGCGCGATCGCGCCACTTCTAGATCACTACGACTACATCCTCATTGACTGTCCCCCCAACATTGGAGTCTTTGCAATCAACGCCCTAATGGCCAGTGAAGAAATCCTCGTTCCCGTGGATATGAGTTACCTAGGGCTAATTGGCATTAGTGCCATTAATCGCACCCTAGAAATGGTAACAACCGCATTAGACCACTCCCTTACCATTACCGGCGTTCTTGCCACCCGTTATGATCGCCGTAACAATCTCAGTAAAGAAGTTTTCAACTCCCTCGGAGAATACTTCGGCGATCGCCTGCTAAAAACCATCATTCCTGAAACCGTCAAACTTCGGGAAGCCCCCAGTTTTGGTCAATCCATTTTCGACTACGACCCCAAAGGTCGTGGTGCTAAAGCCTACCAAGCCCTTGTTGACGAGGTAACCAATCAATGACAGAAAACAGAAAAAAGCCTGCTCTTGGGAATGACCCATTAACCCAAGGCGTTTACACCCGTACCGACCAAGAAACCAGAAACCAGAAAACAGATTCAAGAAACCAGAAAACAGAAACCTCTTTCTTGAAAGAACAAACAGAAGAAGAACGAGAGAAAGTAAGTCTTACTCTTCCTCCCAAATTAAACGACTGGCTGGATGACTTAGTGAAAAAGGGGCGACGGAATCATGGTCAAAAAATCCCCAAGCAAATCTGGGTTCAAGCCGCGATCGAGCTTCTACAGTCTCTCCCCGTGGATTGGTATGAGATAGATTCAGTGGAGAGCCTTCGCCAAGAATTACAGAAAGTAGAATCCAGAATCCAGAAAATGGATCAAGATGACAGTAGGGGGAGGTGACGAGAAAAAGATGTTGCAAATTGTTTGGTCCGATTATTTACAGTACCGCGCTCAACTGAGGGGGTTTGACCTAGACAAAATCGAAGAAATCTTGAGATATTCTGATGAAAGATACTACGACACCGAAACCGGTCGTCTCATTGCCGTCGGTAAACATGATAACCAGTTGGTTATTATTCCCTATGAACGCGAAAATGAAATAGTAACCCCCGTAACTATTCATGCTACGACTCGTCAGCAAATACAATTTCGCTTTAAAAATGGAAGATTTGAGATCGATGAATAACTCAAAAATGGCATATTTTGCTCAGGAAGACATTTTGCACCTAATGATTTCCGATGAACCCGAAGCCGATAGTCGCGAAATTAGCCCCAATCTTACAGCAGAACTCAATGAAGCGGGAGAGTTAATTGGGGTTGAAATTCTTCAGGCAAGCTCGTTTATCAAAGATACAATCTTAGAATCAGTGCAAGCTCAATTATCTGGAACGGCGGAATAAGAGATAAGAGTTGGCCAAGCATGGACGGATAGAACACTACAAAAGGCTAGACTATCCTCAGGGCTAGATGGAATTGACCACTTTGTCGAAGACGCAGAAAGTGATTGGTTAGAAACTTGGCGTGAAACATAATTCCGCCCTTTTACATGCTAGTCTGATTGTGAGGAATTTGCAATTATTGGGTCGTTTTTCAATCAAAGGAAGAACAAAAATGGGAGAAGCTAAACGTAGAAAAAAGTTGGATAAAAACTTTGGAAAAACCTCTGTCAAAGACTTGATAATAATTTCTAATGAAAGCTTTCTTGGTGACCATAAAACCAAGTTGGAAAATGATAATTCTTTTAGCAAAAAAGACCTTAATGATTTTTTAGTTGCTACCAATTTGTTTTGTTTCCGTTTCAAAGACCAAAACAAGGAAAAAGCCGGTATTTATATTTTTTATGAAAACTTAAACAAACTCTTTCAAAACAAGCAAAAATATCTTTCAGTCGAAGGCAATTACCTCAAGCTAAGCCTGGAATCAGATATGGTGTTTAATCAAACAATCTCATCTAGACCTGTAGAAGAAAAAATCTTTCACCAGATTGAACATGTAATTAGCAACCTGATTTATCAGTGTAACAGTGCAGAAGAGTTTGCAGAAGCAAAATCTAATCTTATTAACCAAGAAATCAATTTAGATCATTGGGGTGAAAAATAATCCCGTTCTTTCCTGTTGCCTTAATGACTTTAATTGGTATTCCGAAATTCAAGTAATTGTTCCTAACTAATTTCAGCCAATATCTATCCCCGTAATCGCAAATTTTGTACCGCCCGTCGTTTCACCGCCTCCCCACGGCGGTCATACTTCGACGTTGTCATCGGAGACGCATGACCCGCTAATTTCTGTACCGTCACAATATCCACCCCTGCATCCAACAAATCACTACAAAACGTCCGTCGAAAATCATGCGGAGAAAACTCTTCCACCCCCGCCTGTTTCGCCCGCTTACGAAGAATCTTCAAAATCGCATCCGAACTTAACTGCCGAATCGCCACCTTCCCAGCCCAACTAACCGCACAAATTAACGCCCCTGGAACACGCCCCCGACACTCCAACCACACCTCTAAATCATCACAAGCCTCTTGGGACAAATACACCAACCGACTCCTCCTTCCCTTTCCCCGTCGAACCTTTAACGACCCCTCCCGAGGGGAATAATCCTCCCATTGTAAATTCACCAACTCCCCCCGCCGTAACCCACTCGACCGCAGAATCGCAATTACCGCCAAATCCCGCTTCCCAATGACCGTTCCCTCCTCCTCACAAACCCTCATAATCGCCTTAATTTCAGCCCCAGATAACGCCCGTCCCTTCAACTCCCGTGTCTCCTTAATCGAAGGCAAATCCACGGCCCTAGCATAATCATCAGCATTCATTAACCCCAACCGTTGCGCCTCCTTTAACACCCGTCGCAGGGCACATAACATCTTAGAAGCCGTCGCTGGGGCATGACGATTTAATAACGCCGTTCGCACCGCCACCGTATGCTGATAGCGTAACTGCGACCAATCAAGGGTAAGATGGTCACAGTCCCCATTCGTTAACAGCGCCGCGATCGCGTTTAGAGATTCTCGCATCGTCCGCAGTGAGCCTTCCCCTAAACTTGATAAATACACCGCCGCCGGATGAAGAGTTAATGGTAGCGGTTGTTGAAGTTTCAGCTCTGGAAAATGAATGGAGCGAATCTGACCAGACATAGGCGTGTAAAAAAGAGAGTTAAAGATTATTGTCTCATAAGTAGCAGAAAGTCAACTATAAACAAGGATATTCATTATATTGCGAAGTTCAGTTCTCGCTACTTACTCTTCTGTAACCCCCTTGAAATGGGGAGTTTTTAAGGCGCGATCGCCTTGGGCAAATGGCGGAGCTAGATCTGAGTCTATTTTTGAATTGGCCAACAGGATCCGTATCTCGGCTCAATCCCATAATAAAGCGGTTTGGAGAAGATAGGTGCAGTTGGATGGGGACATTAACAAGTTCAATGATCTTTACCCAGTGGCAGGAGTCCAAAACTCTAGATCATTAAATCTAGAGAGGTCTCGGTAATCCAATGTCCAGACGGGACAGTTTAAGGTTCGGGTGAGGATAACAATTGAAGCATCTTGTAGCGTTCCTTTCCATTGAGGGGTGGAACTGACCAGTTCGATCGCGCTTTGGATGTCTGCTAATTCAAAGGGAACCACAGAGATGGCTTCCTCTAATGCGATTAACTGGGTTCGATCACGCCTGGGATTTTGGAAACAGATGACATTCAGAGTGCGTTAGCATAGCATAATAGTATTAATCTATTGAAAATTATCTTTATTTGGCTGCTTCCCCCGCACAACTTTTAAAATTTCCCGCACAAAAATATAATTTCTGTTATCCTAAAAGAGGACATATCAAATAGTAATTCAAAAAAATGGCTCATATTAAATACATTACCCCAGGTGCCTCACTTGACCTTCTCGATGTAAGTGCCGAAGTGTTTGTGCTTGAAGTCAATACGCAAAAAGGTATCGAAAAGGTCTATCGTGTCATTTCACGTCGATCCAATTTGGAGCTTTTAGGACGAAGCCCAGGAGTCAACGTTAAGTCCGAGGATCAGCGCCCGCGCTTTCCGCTTCCGTCAAATGTCCAGCGTATCCATGAAGAATTATGGGGCGTTAGCGAAGTTTTAGGGATCCGGTTTACTCACCCCACCGCAGGGCTGACCTACGGGTTCCAAGGCTTCCAATTTGCTCGTATCTGTCGTGCCTACGAGGTGGCGTACAATCGTGGATTACTTTACCAAAATCAGTTCCATATCGGAGAACGGGCGATTGCGCTTTGCTCGGCAATTCTAAGCACTGGTATCGACGCGCTAATCGACGAGGCGACCGGATACCAGTATCGGCGTCCAGAAGATGCGTTGCAACACCTTGTAGCTGAATACTTATTGGACACCCCAGCAGAATGGCGAAAAACGTTCCCTGATGAGTTGTATCGGGAGTGGTTCCGACTGAAGGGTTGGCATCACCTCGATCCGAAAGCTAAACGCCCAAGCTGTGTGGGGAAAATCACAAATGATCTGGTGTATAACCGAATTCTCCCTACTGAAGTCAATAATGAGCTTAGGGCTCGTCGCGGTGATAGCAGTAACAAACTCCATGTGTACCTATCCGAGGAAAAAGGTCGCAGACATTTGGAAAACCATCTCAACACTTTAAAAACTCTAGCGATGGTTTCTAATGATTGGGACGATTACCTTCAAAAAGTCGATGTTGTCGCTCCTCGGATCGGCTCTTTAACTTAATCTAATTACTTTTGGCAGGGGTGAATCCCTGCCCATAAACTTATCAATAATAATAAAAACAATGGTTAATCTCTCAAACAGACTTACAATCCCTGTTCCTTGCATAAAGGGACACTTTAGTAGGCATCTCTACACATACCAGACTCATGTAGCTCCTACGGAATTACAAAATATATTGGGACATGATCCCCGAAGTAAAAATTGGCGGAATCTTCCTGAAACTATTCGGGAAATCTATCAATACTTGCAACGCCCAACCGAAAAAAAGCGTCGAGAGGGCACAGCTCGCTACATTCGTGATCGTTTTGATCCGAGCAATAGTTTCTCTATTGGTGCGTTTCCTGCGATTTCAATTGGTGCTACTAAGCCTTTAAAATTTGTCCCTTATGAGGAACAGGGAAAAAATATCAGTTCAGATGTTGGAGAGCTTCATTTTGACTTGCGTGCTAACAGCACCAGAATTTTGCTTGATGGGCTAGCTCGTTATACTGGTGCAATGGAAGTATATGAGGCAGGAGATGAAGAAATTGTTAACTCCTTCACTTTTCCAGTTACTATCTATGTTCCCCAAGAGCGAAACCTAACTTTGATGGAGTTGGGACAGCTTTTCCATGACTTTAATTTCCTAACTCAACCCATCAAGAAAAACCGAGCGATCGCGCTCGACCGAAGCAATATTTATGTTGGATTGACTAAGAAATTAGGAGAAACTGACATAATCGAGCGTAATGGTGGAGTCGAAGAACGTGCAGCCTCTCTTGGTAAGAAATCAACGGCACTTGTGGCTCAACAGGTGTTTCTGCGCTTTGTGCGTGGTGCGTGCGAAGGGATTGCATTTCAGAAGAAACTTAGTGAGGAATATCCCTCTGGAGAGCCAAATCTTACTCGTGAAACATTTTTGAAAATTAAAGCAAAACTAGAAAATTTCCTTGAAATATTTGCTGAAGGAATGGGGCAGTCGTTTCGTGATCACCGTTCAATTCACTTAACTGCGCCGGGATGGTACGCGATTGGGTTGATTTTCCATGATGTTGAGTTTCGTTCTTCTTTATCAGATGTTGAAAAGAAGCGCATCTATAAACGACTAGCACAGATCAATTGGACACGTTATAACTCGGACTTTTTTGGGATGTTGGGAGAGAAGGACTACGATGAAAATGGTAAACCCTACCTCAGCAAAGCTCGTGGCGGTGGTAACGCTCCAAAGAACTTGGCTAATTATCTGAGGTCTAAGTTGGGGTTAGATGAATTAGTACAACGGTAATGGCAAAAAGTTTACTTTTCTCCTCGTTCCACAGCAGCGATCGCTTTCTTTCGCAAATCATAACTGTACGGTAGGGCTTTACATCCATGATCAACATTTTCGGGATGAAATTAAATTTCCCGAAATTTTTTTAAATCCATTTAACTCTCTCGTAGCGCGGAGTTTAGGTTTATTCAATTGTAAAAATGCTGATGCCTCGTGGAGAGGCGGTGGTCAGCGGTGTTATTTTGTAAGTATCTAACCCAACAAAACACACCAGTTTTATGCTAACAGGTAATCAAGCATTTGCACAGACCCAAGCAGTAACCCCATTCAATCTGAGAGTTCTCGATACAAATATAGCCGCTACTTTCGGATCGGATGAAGCCCTCTTCTTAAGCCAACTCCAATACTGGATATCCAAAGGATATGGGGTTTTATATAAGGGCAAGCGATGGATTTACAACACCTATGAGCAGTGGATCCAACAAATGCCTTGGTTAACCCGCGACCGATTTAAGCGGATGATCAAAAAACTTCTAAATTCAGAAGTTCTAATGATCGAAAAACTGAAAGCTCACGAGTGGAAGCAAACAAATTTTTACACCATTAACGAGGAAGCCTTAAAAGCCAAAATCCCCATGCCCAATGCATCGGGCGGATCCAACCTCTCAAGTGGCAGGTTATCAACCGATGATCTATATACAGAAAATACAACAATTAAAACAGAGAGAGAGAGCGAAAATTCTGTTTCACAAGAATCTATTAAATTGGATCACAAAGAAGAGCAAGTGGAAGCAAGTTCAAATGGAAAACCTCAAGAAGATAATGCTTCTACTGCTGATTCGGTTGAAAATTCTCCAAATTCGGGTGATGATCCAAGTTCCGAGCCTATTGAGAATAAGTTGCATTTAGTTCCATTCCATAAGGAGTTATTGAGGATACTTCAGTTCTGTGATGGGATTCAGAATCCTTGCGCTTATGCTCAAAAGTGCGTTGATAATCTTCGTGCAGGAAGTCCAAGTTCGATGGAGGTGTACAAAAAATGGGCTGAGACTGGCGAAATTGTTTTAGAGGATGTTCTCCACCAGAAAGAGTCTCAAGCCAGTGAGAAGGGCAAAAATCCTAGCTCTGTGCAGCCAAGTCAAACCGAGGTGACACAACAGGGTAATCAGTCTAAGGATGAGCAGCCTAAGCCGAAGCATGAGAGTAAGGTAAATGAGGGGTTACGAGAATGGCAAATCCAGCCTGATGATACGGATTTAATTGAGGCGGGTTATTCGGTGGGACAGATTTATCCTGAGTTTGTTCAATGGGCCACGCCACGGCTTAAATATCACCCTGATTTAACTGAGTATGCGGCTAAGTCTCATGCCATTTACAAGTTAAAGAAAGAACCACAGCTGACACTAGAGATGTGGCGAGACTTCAAGCGACTTTTGACGAGAGAGGTAGAGGATAAGAAGGAAAATGAAAGTAAAGGGCTACCGTACTTCACGCCGGCTTGGATGCAACTGCCAGCGGATGTTCCCGTGAGTGAAGCAAGAAAAGCCTCTGTGGAGTTGAATGAGGCGAAAGTTAAGGAACAGCAAGCTATAGAAGCGAATCGCACTCAGAAGCCAGCTTTAACGGGGGGAGAAGATGAGAAGGCGATTGAGTCAAGTGAAGAGGAGGAAGTTTTAGAGCCAATTGAGAATGTTAAAAACGCGATCGCGCTGATGGAACAATATCCTGATCATCCTGCGACGAAAATGATTGTTCAAAATACGATTAATCATGCGAAAGCTAATGCGTCTGAATCAGAATTAGAAGAAATTCAGCGATTGGAGGATGAAGCCTTCGAGTTTTAAGGGCGCGATCGCGCTGTTTAAGTAGTAAAACAACTATTTTATAACTTAAAGTAGCAAGCAGATTGTTAGACTTGACATTCACCTTGGGAAGGTGACGTGCTACCACTGAGTTACTGCTTGGAAAGCGATTTCCCCTACTTTGTTTAAGTGCAAAATCCTTAAAGGATTACTTAAGCCAGCAAGCGGATTTGAACTGTGACCTACCCATTACGAGTGGGTTGCTCTACAAACTGAGATTGGGGTTAGAGTAAGCTTTAGAGCGTACCCTCTCATCTTTATCCTGAGCCAGTTGTTGGAGAATTTCAGGAGGAGTGTTGGGGTTAGAGGCTACTTTTTCGCGTACCCTCCAATCTTCATCCCGAGCCAGTTTTTGGAGAATTTTCGGGGGAGTGTTAGGGTTACTTGCGTTAGACGCTACTTCTCGGCGTACCCTCCAATCTTCGTCCCGAGCCAGTTTTTGGAGGTTTTTAGGGGAAGTATTGGGATCAGAGACTGCTTTATTGTGTGTTTCTTTTTCTTCCTCATTGCTATCTACCAAGCTTCCCAAAACACCAACTAAGGCATAAAATATTAAGCCAGGACTCATTGCAATAATATTACTAATTGCTCCTTGAAAAAAACTGTTAGCTAAAGATGAATTAAAAGGCAAAACAATAAAACTAATTACAACTTTTATAAGCTCCCCTATTACAAAAACAGGTGACAAAATATTAATTAACCAAAATCCCCAAGTAGTTATTTCACCATCTTCGTCACGAATATCAATTATGATTCCACCTCCTCGTCCGCTTCTTCTTCTAGCTTGCTTTAATTCTTTTTCCTGATCAAAATTTATAAAAGAGGGTTTTGGTAAAAAATCAACTTTTCTTTCAACCATAGTTTTATGTTTAGGAAAAACATATTCAGTAAAAGTAAATACCATTGTATGAATTTGAATAGTTAAAATACTACTGATTATTCCTAAAAAAATGTAATGTACTGTTTTAAGTTTCATTTTTTTCTAATTTCTCTGTTTCGGGATAAATTATTTTTTAGGGGTACCACACCAACCATTACTGAGGCAAGGGACTTGCAAGAAAACAAGAAAAAGAATAGTAATAACCGCATCCCCTACCACCAGAACCGCCATAAGAGTCGGCTTTGCTGAGTCGGTGGGAATACCCCCCCTTGCCGAGCGTCCCCGCTTAACCGATTCATGGGGATTGGGAAAATTAGAGGAGAGCGCGATCGCGCTTCTAGAAAAACATCCTGATCATTCAACAGTTGAGGGGATTGTTTCTAATATCATTAATGGTGCTAAAGCAAATGCGTCTGAATCGGAATTAGAAGAAATTCAGCGATTGGAGGATCAAGCCTTCGAGTTTTAAGGGCGCGATGTGGCTAGGTTAGTTGCCAGAGCGTGATCGTGCAATCTGACTTGGATTTGGAAGTACAAATGGAGCGTAATAGACCAGAGTAAAAAACATTAAATGTTTGATAATCTTCCGAAACAAAATATTATTTAACCACTTATTTGTTGATTTATTATACAATATGATATTTTTTTCATTAACGCGATTGCGCTGAAAAGCTAAAAAAAAAATTCCAATGAATAATCAATTAATTGATCTACAAAATCTTATACAATATCTTATACAATTTGCCACTGTTAGTGTGTTATTTTTTACTTTAAGAAATCAAGCCAAAAATCAAAAAGAAGAAAAGCAAATAAAGTTATTTACAGAATCCTTAGAAAGATATGAAAATTTTATAAATAATTTATCAGAATACTATCAAGATCCTGATCATTCGGACTATGAAGATTGGTTAAAAGGAGACAGAGCTTTACAAGCCATAATTGAGAATTCAATAAAAGAATATAAATTTTATGAAACGATTAGGTATAATCGTTCTCCAATAATAAATCCGTTAATTAAAAATTTACAAACATCTTTTATGTTTTTATTAGATTTACCTGAAGAAGTTAGAAATAAATATAAAGCACTTCTAAAAAACTCAATTAGTTATTCAACTCAGAGATTATTATTTATGGAAAAGAGATATATTGAATATGTAATAAAAAAGCGTGACTCTGTTGAAAAGTATGAAAAAGAAAGGATTGATTTTTTTGAGAAAGTTAATGCTTATAATTTACTCGATGACTTATCGGAACATGATAGAATCTATTTACGTAAAATCCCTTTTAAGGAAAGTTCTGAATAAGAATAGATAAAATCATTTTTAAAAACTTAATTTTGATGTATTGTAAACAGATAATATCTTATATTTCAATTATTCAAAATTCAAAATATTAAAGTTATACCGTTTATCAAAAATAACTGGAAAGAATAGTACCAGTTTGTAGGGAGGTCTGACTCGATATCTCTTTAGCTACTTTTGAGAATTAGTATTATATCAAATTCATCACTTTTTGCTACAGATGGATCGGGAAAAGGGGGAAGACAAGGAAATAAACTAATCGACCTAACCCATCTTTTTTGCCGACGAAACTCCCAAGGCGGTGTTCCAGTTAGTTGTGTACTGTTAGCCGCACGCACAATCGCGCCCCGATTGGGACAACTCCCGCTGTAACGCCAATAATGCCAAGCGTGACCTTCCCTTTTTTTTAAGACAGAAGGTAAGTTGCATAACGTAGCTGGAATAAACCTAAGGAAAGGTGAAGGCAAAAAAGGAGTTTTAATTATGGTTAGAATACTAGCTACCGTCTTTACTATCGGCTTAAGTTCATTAGCCCTAGACCTTACCCCAGTTGAAGCATCAAATTTAAATCATCCAGAAATTGAACCTGACTCACCAGCTCAATTACATGCAGGTATAACGCGCCGAGAGTTTCTTACAGGGAATTGGGGAGGATAATAAAGAACATTAGAGTATCTAGATAAATTAATTCCGATGTTCCCAAGGGGGGATGATTCCAGAGATTCCCCAAACTCCTACTTGGCGCGATCGCCCTAAAAACCGATGTGAGTTTCGTTCGTTTGATGAACTCTTAACCTCCCCACTTAAAAATCAATCCCTTCACCCTAATCCTGCTTCTTCGACTGAGAATCATCAGACTTGGGTAACGGTTCCAACCCAAACAACTTACGATCACTATCTCGGGTTAAAAACTCATCCATTTTTTTTCTTAAATCCTCCTCCCCATTAATTGTCGGAACCGACCCCTCCTGCTCAAGACAAGACAAACAATAAGCCCCCACTAAAATCTTCCATCGGTCTTGTCGCTTCTTCTCCTCGCGACTCGCCTTCCTTTTCTCTTGTCGAATCTGCTCTTGAATCTGCCGTTTTCTCGCCTCTAACTTCTCAATCTTCTTTTGATAACTCCCACTCATTCACCTATATAATCTTAAACTCTTCTCTATCATCAATTTAACTTATCTCCACTATTACAACCGATCGCCTAGTTAGCACCCTCTAGGCAAAAATCAGAAAAGGAGTTAAAATAGGAAGCCCCTCTGGCGAATGAAGAGCGCACTTACCCAAACCAAAATCGCTTCGCGATCGCCTAACGGCTTTTTGGTTTGGTCGTGCGTTAAGGGGACACCCCTTAAATCCCCGAATAATTATGGCAATTTACCATCTCAACTATAAACATATTAGTCGAGGAAAAAATCAATCAGCCTGCGCCGCCGCCGCCTATCGTAGCGCCACCCAATTTATGATCAAAGACTAGGAAAACCCATAACTATGAAAGAAACAAGGCGTTGCTCACACCGAAATTTTAGCCCCCTCCTACGCCCCCCAATGGGTAAATGATCGCTCCCAACTTTGGAATCAAGTCGAAGCCAAAGACCGCCGTCAAAACGCTCGACCCGCCTCCGAACTTGACATCGCCCTCCCCATCGAACTTAATCAAAAGCAGCAATCGAACTAATCAAAAAATTTGCCGAAACCACCCTCGTTTCAAGAGGCTTAATCGTGGACTTAGCCTGCCACGATCTCAACAGTCATAACCCCCACGCCCATCTTCTCTTCACCACCCGAAAATTAACGAACAAGGCTTAGGAGAAAAGACCGGATATTAAAGTAAAGACTTCCTAACCAGTTGCGAAAAGATGGGAAAACAAGCCAACGCCGCCCTAAAAACGCCAACCCCCGAACGAATCAACCACCGTTCCCTAGAAGATCAAGGAATCAATCGAATCCCCCAATTCACCTCGGCCCCACGTCTGCCATGGAAGCCCGAGGATTCCACCGCTCGCGGCGATCGCTGGCATGAATTAATCAGCCATATCAGAATTAAACAACTACTACAGAGAGAAATCGCATAGAAGAAGAACTACAAAACTTAATCAACATCCCCAGTAGAAACGAAATCCCAACTCAAACAACTCAACTAAAGAGTCATTTAACCCCCTCAAACCCCTTCTCTCACCACTGCAAGCGAAAGAAACCAACCAACCAATCATCAATCACCACCCTCTCAAAAATCAGTTCCCCCTTTATTCCTCCAACCCACTAACCAATCAATCCCTTGCCGAATTATCTGCCAAAGATGGCAAACAAATCAAAGAAAAAGCAATTTAACCTATTTCACCAATATCAACCCCTATTCAACCAAATCGCTAACCAACTCGGATAACTGGCAATAAAGAACTCGAAGCGGAACATCAAAATCAGCAATGGCGCATTGGTATAAACGCCGATGAAACCGAATTCTGGCTCATTAATGAATCCGAAAAAAGAAACAAAAATCCATCTCCAACTTGCTCAAAATAATCAAATTTCACTAGAATACAATCTCCACTTAGGCGAATTTCATCATTTATACTCCAAACTCCCAGAAGAATTAAAATTAAAACTTAATAATCAACTTAAAAAGAAGAACCAAAGCCACCACTCGAAGAAGAAGAACAACCAATCGAACCAACAACAGAAGAATTAGAAAACTTGACACTTGATTCCCCCAACAGAAATTACCCCGAAGCACATATCAGATTCATGATCAATCCCCCAATTTCATCTGCCGCCCGTGAGTCTGAAACTTTTTCCGAATTTGTTAATCGACTTGAAGAGGATTTTATTACAGTAGAGCAGAACAGCAAGAAGAGTCAGTTAAACTATACTACAAATTACAGTCAGAATCAGTGGGAACAATTGTAGCAGAAGATATTGAAGTTAAAGAAGGAACTTTACCAGAATTGATCCAAAAAGGAGTTCACTACGAATCCTCATCAGAAAACAATAAACAGCGAAATAATGAGAACCTGAATCAACCTGATCACAAGTAATTAATACCAACCTTAATTCAGGAAACAACAAGCAAAGAACGAGTTGAGGAACAAAATCGTCAAGAGCAAGAACGACTACGAGAACTAGAAGAAGAACAAAAGAGAAAACAAGCCCAGCGTCAAAATCCAGAAAACTAAGAAGAGAATCAATACAAAGACCGAGAACTCTAAATAGCTCAAAAGCAATAATTCCCATCGCTCAGGTCTGCCAATAAAGATATTACAAAGTATCATACTTAAAACATTACTATAGTTAAATATTTCAATTTACCTGAAGTTAATTTCTAGATAATTAATACTAATTAA
>NZ_CP042329.1 GCF_007904085.1 Euhalothece natronophila Z-M001 | reverse complement strand
ACTAGATGAAGTAGATGATGCCGTCATCTCTGGATTAGAATCATATTTAGCCGAACCCGTTGACCCGAAAGAAATCGAGTATTTAGAAGAGTTACTGCGTCAGTTTGAGAATACAGGAGAAGACAGCAAACTATCATTTCTCATCAGTCTCCTCAGTCAAGAATTTCTAAACCGCGAAAGCATTCTTATCTTCACCCAATACACCGACACAATGGACTATTTGCGAGAATCCTTACAGCAACTCTATGGAACACAATTAGGGTGTTATTCAGGACGAGGTGGGGAAATTTACGAAGATCAAAAATGGCGGATTGTTCCCAAAGAAGAGATTAAACGTAGTTTTCGGGATAGAGAAATCAAACTGTTAATTTGTACCGAATCAGCCAGTGAGGGGTTAAACTTACAAACCTGTGGGGTTTTAATCAATTATGATTTACCTTGGAACCCGATGCGAGTAGAACAACGAATCGGACGATTGGATCGCATTGGACAACAATATTCTACAGTTAGGATTCATAACCTTTACTATGATGGAACAGTAGAAGCAAAAGTTTATCGGCGGCTGCGCGATCGCATTAATTTATTTCAGAATGTTGTCGGTCATGTTCAACCGATTCTCGCAGAAGTTCCCACCTTCATTGAAAAAGCGGTCATGAGTGCAGATCCCCAAGAAGAAGATGTCTTAATGGCAGAATTTGAGCAAAATTTCAAAAAATGTCCAGATGGAAATGGATGTCGATGATCTAATAACAAGAGATGTAGATGCAGATTTAGCAGAAGTCCAAAACCGCTTCCTACCTCGCCTATTTCCCCAAAAGGAATTGAACAATTAATGACAACCTCGCAGGTTCTCGCTTCACAGGGAGTGGAGTGGATAGACCGCGGAGACAAGACTTGGCAAGTCAAAGACTCTAATAATACTTATCAAGTGACCTTCTATCCAGAAGTGTTTGCTGAAGATTCTTCCTTACGTTTCATGAATTTTGGTGATCCCTTATTTGAGGAATTTTTAACCAGAATAATCGTTAGAAAATTAAACTAAATCTCCCAATAGATTTTAGCAGATCGCTCAAAAAAACCATTTAAAGGGGGTTACAGGAGAGTAAGTAGCGAGAACTAAGATTTTTCTTCGATTCGGTTGCATAAAACATGAATTTCTACCTATGGGAGAAGTGAAGGTAAAAAGGTAGAAAAACATCATGAAATTCTTAAACCAACGCCAATCAAACATCTTCTCGGCTTAGTTCTATTAGCTACTCCCTTAACCTTGTCAGTCAGTGCCATGAGTGGGCTGAAGCTGCTACTTCCTCTCAGGTACGTGACGCATGAGACTGATACCAATGTCAAGGTAGAGGAGGAAAGTGACAAACAGGCTTACCATTCTCCTCGCCGCCGTGGTGGTCGCGTTTCCGTCGTCGCCCTCCCAAAAAGTGGTTTTATTAATCCTTGCGGTAAATACTTAACACCTCCACAATTTCTAGAAGCCTGATCTGAAGGGGGTGTTAAGGAAAATCCAAACTCGAAATAACTTCAATATCATCAATATACATTACACGATCAGATGAACAGAGTACAGACTTTTGAAGAAAATTAAAAAACGCTTTCGGAAAGCCTACCCAAAACTGATTTACTCTCCCAAAGCGTGATTGTGATGATACTAGAGACTTTCAGGACTTAGAAACGTTGGTTTTTGCGACCGCCACCAAATGAATTTTATTTTCACGAGGACGTGCGGGGTAACCTTTAATTCGCGCCCCATCCATTCTGCACCATCAAGCTCAGAAATCGCATTGGATTCTTCACTTCAGATGACATTCAACGAAGCCAAATCCTCTCATCCGACCTGTTTCTCGGTCAGCAGGCAAATGAACTCGCTTAACTGTTCCATATCAGCAAAAACTCGCTCAAGTCTTCTTGGGTTGCTGAATAGTTAGATTACCGATATAAATTGACATGACGTAAATTCTCCCTCAATCAGGAATTGTGTAGTGAGGCAAGATTTCGGAGGGAGTCTGTCAATACGAAGCTGAAAAAAACTATTAATACTGAAATCAAACGTAGTCACCGATCTTTGTTCTCGTTACTTAAGCATAACACTAATGTTGGGATCAACAAGCAATTATATTTTGTTGGGAACCGACTCAATTTCCCTCCCCTAACCTTACATCGTTAAATGCTAGTATCCCGAACCGTAAATCCCGTTAATCTTCCTCTGTTCCCAATCAATATCTAATTGGCTCTCTCGTTCTTCATTGTTCAACCCTTGCTCCCATTCTAGTGAACTGGGGGATCATTCACCTTGTGATCTGAATAGCCCAACATCGACAGAGAAGACGCTGCACCCCGCACTTGCTTGCTTAGTCTTGTCTAAACTGCCAATTATACATATAATATATGTATGGACGTTGAGTACGATCCCAAAAAAGCACAAATTAATTGGCAAAAACATGGTGTTCTTTTGCCGAAGCTGAATTTGTGTTTATGATCCCTTGCTGTCCATGACATTGATCCAGATGCATCAGAGGAAGAGCGTTTTATAGCACTGGGGATGAGTAGCTCAGGGTTGCTGTTAGTTATTGTTTACACGATCCGCGGTGATGCATTTCGGCTAATTTCTGCTCGTCGCGCCACACGTCAGGAGGCTAAGGCTTATGAGGGATGAATATGATTTCTCGAAAGGGAAGCGTGGTCCTGCCATTCCATCAAAAGGAAAAAACACGCATTACGATCTATTTGGATGACGAGATTTGGAGAGTTTCCGAGAACGTGCGGAAGCTAGAGGGTTAGGTTATCAGACATTAATTAATGAGGCTTTGAAAGCTCATCTTAAAAATTCACCAGAGCAACCTCTTACCGAAAGTGACCTTCGTCGAGTTCTGCGGGAAGAGTTAGCGAATGGAACGAGCGATTAACTTCCCGTTTTCCTCATGTGCTGTAAAGATAATTAGGATATGTCTTCCCAGTAAATAAGAACATTTTCTCCCGCTTGCTGACGCTTCGCGTCAATCGCGCTCTCTTAACTCTAGAGCGGGAAATATTGCTTTATTCCCAATCAATGTCTTGTTTGCTCTCTCGTTCTTCATTTTTCAACCCTTGCTCCCATTCCAACGAACTGGGGGATCATTAACCTTATGATCTGAGTAGCCCAACATCGACAGAGAAGACGCTGCACCCCGCACTTGCTCTGGGGTGACTTCCAAATAGCCTTGTAGAACACTTAAGGAACGATGCCCTGAGATTTCTTGAATGACTCGCAACGGAATCCCAGCGTTACTCATGTGGGTTAAAGCGGTTCGGCGGAATGAGTGTGTAGAAACTCCTTCGATGTCGAGTTTTTTACAAACCTCTCTCAAAATTTTGGCGGCACTGTCAGGGTGAAGATGTCCTTTATTGTGGCGACCAGGGAAAAGAAACCAAGTTCGGGGGTTGGGGTAATAGTCAATTAAAAGAGAGCGCAGTTCTTCTATAACGGGAACGGTACGAGTAGAAAGTTTCCCTTTAGTATTTCCTTTACGGATAATAAGTTGCTCTCGGGGAGCGCCTTTACGGGTGTAAACATCTGCGGTTCTTAGGCTACAGGCTTCTCTGATTCGACACGCGCCATAAAGACAGATGCCGAATAAAGCGCGATCGCGTGAGTTAGTAAACCCTTGAGTAAAGAGTAATTGGATTTCTTCGGGAGTGAGGATTTTCGCTTGCCCGTGCCGATCTATCTTCATACTCGATGCAGTGGAAACGAGTGATTAGGTCAAGGGTACAATGTTTTGGGGAAGTTGAGGCGTTATACTTTGATTTTCATTTAAACTAAAGTTAGTGAAAATTATTTATAGAAGAAAATATGTCTGGTTCTAGACACCACGTTATTCCTAGATTTCTTCTTAAAGGCTTTGCAACTGAGAAAAAAACTGGCCAAGGTTTCTCTCAATCCTCGAATAAAAAGAAAAAAAAGAACCAGCAGGTTTATACAGTAGTCTATGAATATAACAAGAGTTACCAAAACAATATAAAAAATGTATTCGTGGAAAAACTTTTTTACGGTGAAAAGGCAGAAGCTAACTGTGATAATAAAATTACAGAGCAAGAAAAAACATATTCTCGCGCAATTGATGAACTAAGAAATGAATCTAAATCTATTCCTATTAAAGACCCAATTTTTTCTGAATTTTTGTGTCATTTAGCTATGCGTTCCCGCGCTTTGCGTCAGTTTTCTACCAAAATGGCTAATTTTACTATTGAAGGTATAAGTAAATGTTTATCAAATCATCAGAATATCATTAAGTTAATGGAATCAGAAATCAAGAATAGACTCAATTTGCTAACAGAAGAATTTTACAAGTGTTTGGGGCGTGAAATGACCACTGAAGAAAAACAATATCTTAACTCAGTGTTGAGAAATAACCCGAATTTAATTAGTAATTATATCGATTCTATTCCCTCAGAGTTACAAGGAACATTCCTTTCGATACTAGAGAGCATTAATCTTAAAAAAGAAACCAAAACGGCTCATAATAAGGCACTTTTAGGATCAACATTTGAAAATTCTAAATTACAAGAACTAAATTGGTATCTAGTAGTAGAAAAAGAAGGTTATTTTGTTTTAGGAGATACACCAGTTATCTGTCAAGGAGGAACTGATAATCAATATAGACCTTTTCCTTGTGATTTAGAACCTCTATGGGCAGTGTACTTACCTATTTCTAGTCATCATTTAATAGTGGGAACTCAAGAAACTGTAATACCTACCATCAATTCTGCTACGTTGAACACTGCTATTATCAAATGTAGTTCCAGTTGCTTCATAGCAGAAAGACAAGAAGAATTTCTTGATGCTAGCAGATTGGAAATTGGTAAATACCATCGCTACATTGAGGAAATGGAACCCGATCAGATTTTGTCTCAAGCTCTGAGTGAATACGGATTAACTTCTGAATAAGGTGAAATATAGCCAAGTTCTAGAGCGCTTGATGAAATGCAATTAAACGTTTAAATTAGTTCCCTTTCAGTGCGATTGCCGAAGGCAAGTGGCATCGCCACATCGCGCTATATACATTGCCAGAGTCAACCACGCAGGCTATGGCTTCAGTTCCAAAAATTGACAAGGATACCGGCAAGGTCTATAGTTTTAAGTAGAGGCACATTAAGAACCGAACAACGTCGCGATGCGACGCTACGGCTTTTCAGTCTAGGCTTAATGTGCCCCTAAAATTCTACTGAGTTAAATTCCCAGAGATTGAAACTTCTATAGGGATACATATTTCCAAGGTCAAGTTTAATCCCAGCTTCCTCGCATCTTTGTTCAAAATAAGAGAGAACTTCTCGCCTCGCTTTTTCTCGTTTAGAACCGGTGAGATTAGAATCGTTAAATTTGCACTTTAAAAGTCCAAGGATCACATCGGTTAGTTGTAAAAGCGGTTCAGCGTGGGATTGGTGTTTCTGAATTCGATGAATGACATTAGGAATACCGTTTTTTAGTTCAAAGTCTTGGTTAATTAGATGTTTAACCGAGTCAAACCCCTCAAGCTGAATCTCATGTTCGTTGACTGTTAATAGTCCTTTTTTGAGGTTAATGTCATCAGGAACGATGTCAAACTTTTGCCCCTGCAAATAGTATTTTCTAACTAGAAATTCTAGAAGCGTTTTATAAAATCTCAAGAATCCCAGTTTCGCGTCTCCATTATTGAAGGTGACATTATCAATTTTTTGATGTTCTACGAAAAGGGCATCAAACGTAATTTTCCGATAAGCTCTTGGTTTAAATATACCCCGTTTATAACTCTCTTTTTGATGATAGTATTCAAACAACAAATCAATAAGCTGTTTATACTGATGAACTGTATTCTTAGTAAGTTTAGTAAAGTGAAACTCACTCTGTGGGAGGTTAGCTTTTAAGGAGTTAATTCTTTTTCGGATTGGTTTAGCAACTTCTGATTCAAGAGTGATTGCTGAAATTATTAAATATTTCCCTTGTGAGGGATGAGTACAAGTTTCATCAGCATAGATATTGATCATAAGAAGTCATAATTTTTCTATGTCTGATTATAATTTGATTGAAGGTAATAATAAAGGTTTTTACAGCTAGCAAGACTACCATTCTCTTCAATTTCAAACCCGTATCAACTGGACTTCTCTGAGGATGGCTTCTGGAATCTAGTAACCTTAAGTCGCAAAGTTAAATTTTGCCCATTAATGAAGGGCGCGATGTGCCTTCGACACTAAGCCGAAAGGCTGATCGCGCTCCACTCCAATCCTTTACGGTACAGACGAGATGGAAGGTTCGGGTAATCCCACTGATCACTTTCCCCCTTATATCCCATCATTAATAAGTGAAATAAGAGGTTGATGCAGCGCGTGCAGTTGAAACCCAAAAATAGGAGGTGACAGCGTTATGGCATTAGTACGTTGGAATCCTGCTACTGAAATCGATGCTTTCCGTCGTCAAATGGATCGCCTATTTGATGAAATGACAGGTGATCGCGCTCTAACGCCGCAATGGGGTCAACTTCCCCTTGAACTAAACGATGCTGGTAATAATTTAGAACTGAAAGCCCAAGTCCCTGGCATCAATCCTGATGACCTAGATGTTACGGTAAACCGTGACTCTGTAACCATCAGCGGTGAATATCGTCGCGAAAACGAAGCACAAAACAGCTACGGCTCTGAGTTCCAATATGGCAAGTTCAGCCGTACCATTGGTTTACCCGTTGGCATCCAACAAGACCAAGTACAGGCGGACTACAACAACGGCATTCTGACGCTACACTTACCGAAAGTGGAAGAAGCGGCGAATAAGAAAGTAAAAATTAACTTCGGTGACCAACAAGCCATTGCGGGTTCCAGCGGACAGTCCTAACCGATAACACCTCCTAAAACTACAACCCCCTTCCTGCTCTGGAAGGGGGAAATTTTTTATGCTTGCCTCCTGAAAGGAAGAATCTTGAGAAAAAACTTAACTGGCTTTGGTGGCTCGGAAGGTAGAATCATCCCCTAAATGGAATTTGATAAACCCTTCGACTTCATCATCACTTTTTAGTTGAAGCCAACCGCTTCCCATTGCTTCATCCATCTCATCTTGTCCTTCCCAAGTAAAAGCAAACCGTTGTTGACCGTTTGCCTCATCAAGATACCCGTCCAGAGAACCGCTCACTAAGCCGAATTGGAAACTCCCTAAATTATTGGTTTGGATTTCAACATAGGCTTGCGTTTCCATGTTGAAATAGTCTTCATCCCACTCTGACATCTTATAAATGTGCCATGTGCCAATAAAGGGATGATTAGCTTGAACACTCATAATGATTAACTTAAACCTTCTGCAATTTATTCACTTCAGGTATCCGCTGACCGATCGCGATAATCAACTGGGACAATTCCTCGGTACTCATTGAGTCAATTTTTGTCCGAATGTCCCCTTCTCCCTTAATTGAATTGATAAATACCTTCTGTTGAAAATGCTCTTGCACTTCTTTCGGCAGGGCATAGAGCAACTTCTCGAAATTTCCACACCTAAGCTCTTCTTCCCACGACGAAATTCACTAATGGTAGTTGGGGTTAACCCCGCTTTTTGAGCTAGCCACTTAGCTGAAATTCCGCACTCTTTTAGGGTTTCGTCAAAGGCTTCGTGAAATCGCATTGATATTTAACAGCAGTTAAAATATTATTTAAACGTTGTTTCTTTTTGAAAGAGAAAATCAACATCTGATCAATTCAACTCTAGCACATACCTCAGTAGAAATTTAAGGACTAGAGGTAGGAATAGCCATATAAAGGAGAGAACAATCACCACGATGACACAGCAATTTTCCAAAGTCACCCTTCCCACCGCGATCAACATCTTGAAGAAAAGACTAAGTACGACGGGGCACGTCGGAACTTGGGGGCTAGACCTCCGCTTTCCGCACTCCCTAAACGCTTCAGGAGATGAGACCGCTACTCAGGCTGGAGAAGTCTTGTCTGA
Source organism: Euhalothece natronophila Z-M001 (assembly GCF_007904085.1). Classification (GTDB taxonomy): domain Bacteria; phylum Cyanobacteriota; class Cyanobacteriia; order Cyanobacteriales; family Rubidibacteraceae; genus Halothece; species Halothece natronophila. Next base: position 36,309 of record NZ_CP042329.1, on the reverse strand, counting down.
GCAAGTCACGTCGCAGAATGAAGAATCCCACGGCTTTAGCGAAGCGTAGCCGTGCGGAGTGTCAACCGCTCACTGGCTCAATTTTTCTAGTTGACTATATAGTCGTCGTAACTTCCCAGCTTCTTTACGTTGTGCGACCCGTTGTTGAGCTTCTTGGGTAATATGATTTTTTAGGTCACTATCCTGTTCACACGCTAAAAAACAGGCTTCTACAAATGTTTCTATGGTGATGTCTTGCTCTTGGCAAAATTGTTGGATTTTTTCATTTAAGGATTCTTCTAATCGGATATTACGACGAGGAGCAATTTTGGGATAGGTTTCAAGTCGCTGTTTTATTTGTTCGGCTTTAGTTTTAGAGCTTTCGCTGTTTTGTGTTTCCTTGGAGGAAGAGGCCAATGGTGTCTCATTGTCTTCTAAAGAAGAGTTACGGCGCACGGTAGGACGTTGACTTCGATTTTTAAACCGATTGAGCATTTCATTATTCATGGTTATCTTCTATTATGGCTGTAAGATGTTGGACTAGAGTTTCAAAGGGGGATTCCAATTCGGGAGCGCCTAAAGCTGATAAGGTTTTCCCTTGGCTAATGGCTTGTTTATAACGCTCTGATTCCCGTATAGAAGGAAAAACTAACTCTTTCCCGACTTCTGTGATCATTTCTTGGATACACATTCGACTTTCATGAGTCTGATTATTCCCAACCCAGCGATCGCGAAAGGGAATGACACCTAAGAGTTGTGCTTGCGATACTCCAATTTCTGTTAATTCTTTGATGGCATCAAGGGTGCGAACTAGAGAACCATAGCCTTTTACTGTGGCTTCACAGGGAATTAGAATTTGGTGGGCTGCGCCAATGATGGATTTACAAATTTGACTGCGCTGGGGAGGACTATCAATTAAACAAATGTCAAACACTGTTTTCATTGCTTCTAACCGTTTCCCCAGTAGCATCGCCCCTACGCCACTACTACTGAGATAATCTTGAACGGTATCTAGGGCATCATCAGAGGGAATGAGGAATAAGTGATCTATTCCTGTGGCATAAATTCCATCGGCGATCGCGACGGTTCCCTTAAATACTTCTAGTAGTGTTGGCATCTCCTCTCCCACATCACTTTCTAGGAAGGTGGAGAGATTGCTTTGGGGATCGGCATCAACGGCTAACACTGTGTATCCTTTCTGGGCTAAGGATTTAGCTAAAAGCACGGCGGTGGTAGTTTTCCCCTGTCCCCCCGATAAACTAAGACAAGCAATGGTTAGCATAATGAGTTAAAGATATAAAGAATTAATTATAAATTAAAGTCATTAAATCATGAAATAAAGGTATATTGATATAATTATACAAAGATACATTGAGCTAATTGTATAATTATGTCCTTACTACTACTCCTCTAAGCACTGGGAATTGGATGAAGACGGTAAACCAATCGGATCATTGAACTTAAACATCAGATTCCGCCCCCTGAACGCCCCATCCCGTTTCGTAACCACATTTGGAATCCTCACTTTTCAAAGCGTGGAGAACTCAAAATTCGGTATTCGCTAAACGATAGTGACGCAATCGTACTAGGCTGTCTCCAGTCATCCAAAATTCAACCTGCTTCTTTGGTTTTGACTTGTTATTATTAGACTAGGTTATACCTTGATAGAGGATAGCCGATCAGTCCTACGAACGAACGCTAACACCACCCCGCCTATCCGGTTCCACCTATTTAGCCGTATAAGCGGGGTTGGTGTATATGTTGGATGATCTGGGGGTTAACCTTAGACCTGAGAGCGAGTAGAATAAGCTCAATTGATAATTAGTTAGTGCAACTCCTTTTCTGTGAAGTCTCAGGGTTACCACTATTTCCCTACTTCCTCGCAATTCCCTTGTACTCAAAGAAAAATCATAGGTACTAGTTAGCGATTGCGTAGAAATGGCGGAGCTATTTCGCGCTATCTTACATCCTTAAATAGCAATTAGATGTAATTAACCGTTTTGGTCGCTAAAATCTTTACAACATTGAATCGTGTAAAAGTGTTGAGAATAAAGGATATTACGGGCGTTTCAGGTTAAAAGACGCTGTGAGAGTGAGTACCATGGTTATAGCCCAACCTACATGTTAGTGCTGGATTCAACAATTTAACTATATTAACCCCCCTCCTGCGGTCGAGGAGGGAGGAAGTTCTAGCAATCGATGGGATTAGCCGTTGATTTCAGGAGCTTTCATTGCTACCGACGTTACTTCACCGGATGCTAAGTCTAAGGGAAAGTTGTGAGCGTTACGCTCGTGCATTGCCTCTATTCCCAGGTTAGCTCGAGTGAGTACGTCTGCCCAAGTTTTGAGGACACGACCTTGGCTATCCAGAATGGAATGGTTGAAGTTGAAACCGTTGAGGTTGAAAGCCATGGTGCTGATACCTAAGGCAGTGAACCAGATTCCGATTACTGGCCAAGCAGCAAGGAAGAAGTGGAGGCTACGGCTGTTGTTGAAGCTGGCGTATTGGAAGATTAAGCGACCAAAGTAGCCGTGTGCAGCAACGATGTTGTAGGTTTCTTCTTCTTGTCCAAATTTGTAGCCGTTGTTTTGGCTTTCGGTTTCGGTGGTTTCACGTACTAAGCTGGAGGTGACTAAGCTGCCGTGCATTGCAGAGAATAATGCTCCGCCGAATACACCAGCTACACCGAGCATGTGGAACGGATGCATTAAGATGTTGTGTTCCCCTTGGAACACGAACATGAAGTTGAAGGTTCCACTGATGCCTAAGGGCATTCCATCAGAGAAGCTACCTTGGCCAATGGGATAGATGAGGAATACTGCTGTGGCTGCTGCTACCGGAGCAGAGAAGGCAACGCAGATCCATGGACGCATCCCGAGACGATAGGAAAGCTCCCACTCGCGGCCCAAGTAGCAGTAGATTCCGATTAGGAAGTGGAACACAATCAGCTGATAAGGACCACCGTTGTAGAGCCATTCATCTAGGTTTGCTGCTTCCCAAATGGGGTAAAAGTGCAGTCCGATGGCATTGGAGGAGGGAACAACAGAACCACTGATAATATTATTGCCATAGAGTAAGGAGCCAGAAATTGGCTCACGGATACCATCCATGTCTACCGGTGGTGCTGCAATGAATGCGATGATAAAGCAGGTGGTAGCAGTTAATAGGGTGGGGATCATTAACACGCCGAACCAACCGATGTAAAGGCGGTTGTTAGTACTAGTTACCCACTGACAAAACCGTTCCCAAAGGTTTTCGGTTTGTTGTTGTTGGACAGTAGTAGTCATAGTCCGATCAGTCCTTGAACGCTAAACAGTCATTGAACGCTAAAAAAAAAGACCATCATTAGTATTAATACGATGATCTTGAGGCAATTCACTTGCCTTAATTTACTAAGTATAAATGGAAAATGTCATTTTGTAAAGGCAATCTCTAATCTTTTAATCTGAAAACTCCAAAATAGAGTAAGACTAATTGCCATAATCCTCAAACAAATTAGTGCATTACGACTTCAAATATCAGATTAGACATTGATGAGATCATTTAATTTTATGTTACATTTTGTCACGTTTAGCTTCTGTTGCTAAGTTAACAATTTACTGGTACTTATTACCACCAAAAAGATAGTTCCTCAACCTTGTGGAACAGTACAGCTGGCAAGGAATTACCTTTTTTTAGGCTTATTTTGAACACAGGGAATAAGAAAAAAATCCAATCGGCGATCGCGACAGTTCCTTTAACTCAGGAAGTAAAGGTATATTGACATAATTATACAAAGATACATTGAGCTAATTGTATAATTAACTCAATAGATAAATAGACCAAGGAACTCAGGAGCAAAATTCCTTAAACTAGAGGGAATAAGCCGCTCTCTAGAAAAAATAATGTTGCGCTCAATTTTTGAGACTTGTAGTCCCAGACGTGAAATTCAAAGTGGAGAACTCACAGAAACTATCTTTGCTGCTAAAATTCGCCCTGTTGTGGAAGGAACTGCCCCTTCCGTTTATCAAGATGCCAATCAGTTCTTTGCTAATACCTTCCCCACAGATGGAATTAAAACCCTAATTCGAGAAGTATTTGCACGGTTAACGGGAAATGAGGAAGGCTCATCGGTTATTCGCTTAGAAACTAGCTTCGGTGGGGGAAAAACTCACGACGCGATCGCGCTTTGGCACATTTGTCAGCAAGGGCGGAACATTCCTGAATTAGACCGCTTCACCGATCATCTGAAAATCATCCCTGATTATGCGACCCAAGTGGCAGCGATTGATGGACGAGATTTAGACCCTATTAATGGCATTTATCACAAAGACACAGGAATCACCACTTATACGCTTTGGGGAGAAATTGCCTATCAAATTGGAGGGGTTCGCGGTTATGATCTCCTCAAAGGATCCGATGAAAGTGGCATCAGTCCAGGAACTTCCGTTATTGAACGCCTCGTTGATAACCACCCCACCGTGATTATCCTTGATGAAATTGCTCGTTACTTACGGTCAGCAAAAGCCCGTACTGTGGGCAATAGTGACCTCGCCCGTCAAGTGGTTTCCTTTCTTTTCTCACTCATGGACTTAGCGGCTGCCTCAAATCAAGTAATCTTTGTCTATTCCCTTGCATCTGCTTCCGATACCTTCAGCGAAGAAACCAGTGAACTGAATGAACTCGTTCGTGCTTCTGCTAGACAAGAGAGAGTCTTAAGCCCTTCTACGGATATTGAAATTTATAATATTGTCAAACAGCGGGTTTTTGAAACTGTCTCTACTGAGGCAGCCCAAGAAGCAGCCAAAGCCTATCTGAATTGTTATCGTGGCGCACGGATTGATCTTCCTGATGGCTGTAAAGAAGCCAGTTACGCAGAAGCGATTGAAAATAGTTATCCCTTCCATCCTGAACTATTCCGACTGCTAACACAAAAAATTGCCTCTATCCCTGAATTTCAACGCACTAGGGGCGCACTGCGTTTATTTGCTCTCGTTGTCCAACACTTATGGCAGGATACTGCACAATGGGTTCCTCTCATCCATACCCATCATCTCCCCGTTGGGTTGAATCCGAAAGTGACCAATGAATTAACCTCGCGCTTGCAACGTCCATTAATGCGGAATCCTGTACAAGCTGATATTTATAACCCTAGTGGAAGACAAGCCTATGCCCAAATTCAAGATGAACAGTGGCGCATTGCAGATAAACCTCCTTTTACGACTTGGGTAGCGCGATCAATTTTTCTCCATTCTCTCACTCAAGGCATTTCTTCAGGAATACGGCGTGCAGAACTCAATTTATCTCTGCTGACTCCTCATGTGGAAATTAGTTTTGTTGATGAAGCCTTGACCCGTTTAGCCTCAGTCGCTTGGTATTTAGAAGTGGATCCTGTTACCACGATTGCGCGATTTAAAGAAGAACCCTCTATTAATAAAATTATTACAGAAGAGAAAGAACAAGTGGGAAAAGTTGAAGCTAAAGAGAATTTACGATCCCGCCGTGATAGCATTTTCGCTTCTAAACAGTTTCAACTTATCTCCTCTCCAGATTCCCCTGCCGATGTTGATGATGTCGCAACTCCCATCGCCCTTTGTATCATCGACTTTGACGAAGAAAGCATTACTTCTTCCCAAGATAGCCCCCCTCTCCTTGTGGAAAATATCTTTAATAAAACAGGAGAATCGGGAAGTTTTCGGACTTATCGAAATCGTCTCCTATTTTTAGTGGCTAATAAACAACAATTAGAACAAGCCATTAATCTCAATCGAGAACATATTGCTATCCAAAATATTCTTAATAGTCCTAATCGTTTAGAGGATATCTCGGAAAATCAAAAAAAGCAATTAAAGGAAAAGAATGGGAAATTAGATTTAGATGTTCGGATTGCTTTAACTAATACTTATCGTCATTTATTTTATCCGACAAAAGATGAGGTGAAAGCCCCTCAAGGGTTAATGCACTACACTTTACCTGCAAATGATTCTAGTACCGTTAAGGGAAAAAGTAATCAGCAAGAAGTGATCTTAAAAGCACTCCGAGACTGTGGAAAAATCCGTGCTGAATTAGAAAATGATGCCAAACCTTTCGCTCCTGCTTATATTTTACAAAAAGTTTGGCCAAAAGGGATAGAGCATTGGAGTACCAAAAATCTAAAAGAACAATTTGCTAAAAATATTGCCCTGAATTTGCTGATAGAAGCAGAAGTTCCAAAACTCCGAACTACCATAAGACGGGGAATTATGGAAGGACAATGGGATTTAAAAGTGGGAGAAAAGGTTTATATTAAAACTAATAATGCTGCCATTTCTCCTCCAGAGAATATTGAATTTTCTGAGCGCATGGTCTTATATCGTCGGGGAATTTTAGAACCGCCACAGCCCAAAGAAATTGATTTAAATTTACAATTAATGCCTGCTTCGACACCGCAAAAACCAGTACGGGTGCGTTGGAAGGCTAAGGGAGCTTTAAGAGTTAGTTTATATCAAGGTGAACAATTAATTCGTGATGATTTTCGCCCTTCTGATGAATACGAAGCAGAAGTCCAAGAAACTACTCGCTTTCGGGTGGTTGCTGACTATGGAGAAGGGGAAACTTTAGAAAAAGAAGAAACGGTGACGCTTTATAGCACTAAAACGACTTCTTCTTCCCCAACTGTTGGGACAAATCAGACGATTTTTGATGTTCAAAAGCCGACTTTTCTAGAGTTTCAAGGAACACCAAAAGCTGTATTTAATCAATTGCGCGATCGCGCTGATGATGAGAAGATTCAATTGATTAAACGATTTGAATTATCTGTTTCCCAACTCATGGACTATCGAAAATTAGTAACAGGAATTGGCTTGCTAAGTCGATTCAATCCCGAAATTGAGCAAACTGTTACGATTCAAGCTGGGGGACAATTTCTCCGTTTAGAATATCAAGGAGAGTATAAAGGCTTTCAAGGCTTTGTTAACAATATCAACACCTTACTTAATCAACCTAACGCCACTGCCGATGTTAACTTAAAAGTCATTCTAGAATTTGAACAAGGGATTATCCCGAAAGGAAATGATTTTCATACCATTGAACAGAATTTAACTCGTAACCCAGTTGAACGATTAGATTTGGGAGTTAATGTCGAATATTGACAAAATACCTCCAGCCCCAGATAGGGATTAACTGAGTTGACCTTAAAAATTATAATTCCTGAAACGCAGGAAAAATCAATTATAAGAAACTAATGCTCGAATTTGATTGGGATGAAGCAAAACGACAAAAGAATCTAAAAAAACATAAAATTGATTTTTTCGAGGCCGCCAAAATTTTCTGGGGAAATACCGTCCAATGGAGAAGTGAGCAAGAGTATAGGGATAGCGAGGAAAGAATCCTAGCCACTGGTAAGATAGGAGATGATATGATAACCGTCGTTTATATGAGCGCAGAAAATACCAATCAACATACCCGAGTCTCCGCTAAAGACATTTGGGAAACGCAAGGGCAAACTGATTGGGAACAGGTAAGAGCTTTGAGTGATCAAGATATTAAGGCGGCGATTGCTGATGACCCTGACGCTGTAGATACTGATGAGACATCCCTAGAGAATGCTGTTGCTTGCCCTCCTTTGACATTTCTCGACAACAGCCAGTAGCGCGATTGCGTAAAAGGTACAGATTAGCCGAATTATCAATATTTTTTGAATTGCTATAAATGATCAAAATAAGAGCAAACAGTTATGAAACAGTGGCAATTTGGTTTAATTACTGCAGTAAGCGCAATCGCGTTAATTGTAGGTGGAGTCACGATTGATACCCAATTCATCTCTTCAGGGGGCAAAGGAGTAGCCCATCCTGGAGATGACTCCAATACTGCGATGTTTAGAGGAAACTTACAACGCACAGGAGAATATCCAGGGGGAGGGCCCACCGAATTTAATGAACTTCTCTGGGAATTTCCGACTGATGATCAGATGATATCGTCATCGCCTACGGTGTCAGAGGGAGTAGCTTATTTTGGCGCTGATGGTCTTTATGCCGTAGATGTAGAGACGGGAGAAGAACTTTGGAATTTTCAAACTGAGGCTTCGGTATGGTCATCGCCAGCAGTATCAGAGGGAGTGGTTTATTTTGGTAGCCATGATAATCACCTTTATGCCGTAGATGTGGAGACGGGAGAAGAACTTTGGAATTTTCAAACTGATGATCGGGTAGCCTCATCCCCTGCTGTATCAGAGGGAGTAGCTTATTTTGGCGCTGATGGTCTTTATGCCGTAGATGTGGAGACGGGAGAAGAACTTTGGAATTTTCAAACTGATGATCGGGTAGCCTCATCCCCTGCTGTATCAGAGGGAGTAGCTTATTTTGGCGCTGATGGTCTTTATGCCGTAGATGTAGAGACGGGACAAGAACTTTGGAACTTTCAAACTGATGCTTTTGTAGGCTCATCGCCGGCGGTGTCAGAGGGAGTGGTTTATTTTGGTAGCGCTGATAATCACCTTTATGCCCTAGATGTGGATACTGGAGAGGAACTTTGGAACTTTCAAACTGATGCTTGGGTATCCTCATCGCCAGCAGTATCAGAGGGAGTGGTTTATTTTGGTAGCGCTGATAATCACCTTTATGCCCTAGATGTGGATACTGGAGAGGAACTTTGGAATTTTCAAACTGAGTCTTTGGTAGAATCATCCCCTGCTGTATCAGAGGGAGTGGTTTATTTTAGTAGCTATGACAATCACCTTTATGCCCTAGATATAGAGATGGGACAAGAACTTTGGAACTTTCAAACTGATTATCCGGAACTCTTATCGCCAGCAGTATCAGAGGGAGTAGTTTATTTTGGTAGCAGTGATGGTCGGTTACGGGCGGTGAGGTAAACAGTTTAACCTATCTAAGTGAATCTGGGGTAGCAACCTATAGATTAGAAATCTATCGAAAAGGATAGAAAGATAAGCAAACCTCCCACGAGCTAAGGGGGAAGCAATCCCCTTTTGAATTATAAGCATTCCTTTACTGTTTTCTGAAGCGCAATTAGGATTACTTATGTATGGATTTTTTACTTCTACCAAGAGAGAAAAATAAATATTCAGTTGTTAGGATAGATGCAGGATAAAGGGCTAATTTTTGCCGATTCGCCCCCTTATCCCTACCGAAAATAAAAGGATTTAAGATATGCACCTTTTACTCTACACCAATCATAACGTATCGGTTAACAAACATCAAGCCAAGGAAACCAGAAGCAATTTTAGCTCCATTCCAGCATGGAATCAGAATTTTGGTCTAACCTGCCATAATTCTTTCCCTCTCATCCAATCGCAAATGATGGGAGGTGAGGCAAATGGCTAATTTTATCTACCCTCACCATCGGAATGAATGGAAAGGAAGCAGGATTTCAGATGAAATCATCGAGCTTAATTTAAGAAGCCTCAAGGTTGAACCCTACGGCGCACGGGACGAGGCGATCGAGCTATTAGCTGACCTAGACAACATCAAACGTGATAACACGGGTCGGATTAGCCGTTCCGAGTTAAAGAAATATGATTTTCTTAATGATGGTGGCTGGCGTGCTCGGGGTGCTGATTTACAGAATGGAGGTTATTCTGACTTCATTACCCTGAAACCAGAAAACCCACGCTGGGATAGCCAGAAGCAGAAGCATATCAAATACGAGCATCCCAGAGGGAGAGCCACAGAAATTTTTGCCCCTCTTGTGTCCTTTGCTGATAGTGCCAAAATTGTCGCAAAGAGCAAGAATGATGAGTTTCAGAAAGATTTTCTCAAACGGCTACAGGATGAAATAGACAAGGAAGAAATTAAGGATAGCAATAGCCTATTAGCCATCACTAGAGAAAATTGTAAGAATGGAGCAATTGAGGATGTTTATCAGACTTCCCAGAAACTACGAAATAAGAAAGATGGTTTTGAGTACCTAAAATGTGAAGACTCTAAAACTCTCCTGAACGTTCTAATCAGACTAGATGAGGGCTTCTGGGAATCAGTTAAGACTCATCCTGTTTCTGTAGGAGTAACAGAAGGATACAAAAAAGCAGCGTCCATTCTAACCCAAGGATATCCTTGCGTCGCCGTTCCTGGGATCTGGAATTGGATCGATCAGGATGCTGAGAAGTTTATTAACTTTAAGGGAGAAGAGAAACGCCGTAAGGAACTAACCCGACACTTAACACCCCTGTGCAAGGTTAAAAGAGAATTTTTCCTTGCCTTTGATGAGGATGAGAAAGCCAGCACCCGTCGCAATGTTGAACTCGCCCAAGAGGTATTAGGGAAGGTTCTAAGCAAAAATGGTGGCAAGGTTAGCATCCTTTATTGGAAACCCGAAGATGGAAAAGGCATTGACGACGCGATCGCGCTTAATGGTGCTAATTGGTTTAAGAAGGTTTATGAACAACGGCTATCATTATCAGCGTGGCTTTACTGGAATCAAAAATTAAACCATGTTGACCAGCGACTAAACAAACAATTCCTAACCAAGGATGATATTGATAGTATTGCCAAAATCCTTGGAATTAAATCACCCAAAGGCACTGGCAAAACAGAAGCAATTGGCGATTATGTCCAAGAGTATATCAACGCTGGAATCCCTGTTCTCCTCTTATCCCACCGCCGCCAATTAGTAGAAGCCTTATCGGAACGGTTTGGCATTGATAACGCTTATAACTTCCGTGTATCTGATACCAGGGGAGTTTTAGGGTTAGCGTTATGTTCTGATTCCCTCCACAGCAATAGTCAGGTTAACTTCAATCCTCATAACTGGGATGATTTTGTCCTCATCATTGATGAGGTAGAACAAATGATTCCCCACACCCTCACCAGCACAGGGACGGATGTAGCTAACCACCGCACGGAAGTATTAGCCAACCTTTCTACCCTTTGCCAGAATGCCAAACAGATTATTTTATCCGATGCTGACCTCAGCGATCGCGGTCTCAATTATATCTCTTCCCTCACTGGTCACTGTCAACAGAAAGTAATTGTTAACGACTTTCAACCAGCTAAAGGGAGAAAACTTTATAATTACCCCTCCCCAGAAGCTCTATTACATGACCTTCTTTTAGAATTAGATGATCCAGATTCTAAAGTGCTAATTCCCATAGATGCCCAAAGAGCAAGTTCCAAGTGGGGAAGCCAGACAGTAGAAACCTACATCAAGACAAGATATCCCCATCTGAAGGTTTTACGAATTGACTCGGAAACCGTTGCTAATCCCGAACATGAGGCTTTTGGGATTGCCAACCTGATCAATCAGGCAATTAAAGATTATGATGTGGTAATTTACACCCCCGTGCTAGGAACTGGCATAAGCATTGACGTTGAAAATCATTTCACCGCCGTTTACAGTTTCAATCAGGGAACGCAATCAGAAAACAGCACCCGTCAATTCTTGGCACGATTAAGAGATGATATCCCTCGCCACTGTTACTTTAAGCCCATTGGCGTTGGCTTTATGAGTGGCGGCGAAACCGAACCCCGAGCCGTCAAACGCTCTAATAAATCAGTTACCAAACGGAACATTTGCAACCTGACCAAGCTAGACAATGAGGCTTTAGAGTTTGATTCCTTTGGAAACCATGTTAATGCTTACTGTAGCTATGTTGCCAACCATAATTTAGGCTTGTCAGCGTATCGTGAAATTGTCCTAGAGGGGTTGAAAAGGGAAGGATATGAAATTATCCAAATGCAGGATATCGAGGAAGATGATAAGAAACCTCTAGGGAAAACAGTTACCACCACAAGAGACATCAACTACGACAAGGAAACCAGCGCGATCGCGCAAATTGAAACCCCTTCCGATGAGGAACTTACCAAGCTGGAATCCAAACATGAGTTAACCGATTCCCAACGCTACCAATTAAGAAAAGGGAAAATGGAAAAGCGCTATGGTGTGGAAGCTGACAAGGAATTAGTTGAACAAGACGACGACGGGCTTTATCCTCAGTTATCCCTCCTATTTTGGCTTACAGTAGGACGCGATCAGGTAGAGGAAGCTGACCACCAAAAAGCGAAAAAATACGCTGATACGACAGGAGGCAAAGGCTACTCACCCGATTTTAACCGCACTCAGAACCAAGCTAAAGTGCAAGTGCTAGAAGCTCTAAGAATCCCTGAAATTCTAGCGATGGAAGGAGAGGAGGTAACTAATAGCTCGATTGATTGGTGGTGGCAACATATTCAAGACATTTGTGAAAACAAAAATGCCAAGACCACCGTTAAGCAGTTCCTGAATTTAACGATATCCGATAAGGAAACACCAATCAGGAATCTAGGGAAGATACTTAACCGCGTTGGGTATGAGTTAGCCTTCTCTTACCAGAAAGGGAAAAATGAGGGACGAGAACGAGTTTACACAGTCGAACGGATAACCAATAAGCAAGATGTTATCTTCTCCCACTGGCTACAGAAGGTTAATGACGACCTTAAGTCTCGGAATGTGGTTAACTTCCCTAAACGCCTTACATCATTAATTAATTATATCAATGATGATTCTATCCCATTCTACGGCAACAAGGATAGGACTCTCTTTAACCTGTTAGCTAAAGATGACGTGCAAGAATCGGTAGATGATTTAAGAGCAATTCATCCCCATGTCACGAATGAATTGGCGAGCAGTTTAATTAATGAATTAATAGAATCCTATGAGGAGGTAGCTTAAGGGGTCACGCGAGATTATTAATAATATATGGGAATCAATCAAAGTGACTCTAGTAAACGCGAAGCCTTCTCCAAACGCCTTGTACTATAGCGACCTTGCGCTTTTAACTTATGAACATTGTCGTGGCGATTTAGATAAGTTTGCTGGATTAATCTTAGATAGCTTAGTGGATGTTGGAATCATCAAAAAATGATCAGGTCAAGTGCATCCACCGATGAGAAATTAGCTTGAATGATTCTCCTATCTTGTTCAAGATGGTATTAGGAATTAGCTTGCAATTACAGATTAAAAATAAATAAAAAATAATTGAATTAAGGGGTTTAAAAAGAATCGGTGACCATTAATGACTTGATTCTGTCTTAAAAAAATAAATAAAAAATCGTTAAATTTAGCTCGGAAAATATGATATAAAAACTCAAAATGATTGAGAAGAAATTAAGATTTTCTGAGCTAAACAACAGACATTTTTAGTCATTAAAATCTCAACAGCATTCAATTTCTGTAAAGACCGAATAACCTCATGAAAAATAATAAATTAATAGGAGGAAAAATATATGAATAAAAAAGAAAAAATATTGAATTATTTAAAACATAACCCGACCGGTACACGCCAAGAAATTGCTAAGGCAATTGAGTATTCCGAATCTGCTACCTACAATGGATTGATGGAACTACTCGAAGAAAACCAAGTAGATCGCGAACAAGGAAAAGGCTCTAAGCCTGATACTTATTACCTCAAAAATAATTCAAAAGAAACACCAAAGAAAATCAAAAGTAAGTTTTCGAGTTTCCCAGATGAAAAGATTTATACCAAAGTCTTTTCATTAGATAATTTAGAGCATAAAGAGGCGATCATTTTGATTCTAACAGACAGAAACGCCTAGATGGTTTAGTTCAATCTTAAATTTAGTCAGACTCCCCCTTATTATTACTTAGGGGGATTTTTTTTTACAGTCCTAATAATTGAGTCCCTGTTTCTGTAGCTATGTTATTATCTAATTTTTACTTACTTTTTTAACTGTTTTCTTGCTTAATCTCTTTCTATCTTCAACATTTTTTCATGTTTTATCTAAAAAGATTCTATCATACTATTTAATGCCTCTTCCCCATCTGGCTTTCTATCATCATCTATCGGAAAATTGCTTTCTGTATCTTTCTTTCTCGCTTCCATAATTAACTCTATTTTTGTTTTTTCTCTTTTTTTCTCCTTTTCCCCTTCCTTACTTGACTCTTCACTTGACTCTTCACTTGACTCTTGGCTCAATTCTACAGTTGATGGGGCTTTTGCTTCTCCAACCGAGTTCACCCTTCTCCCTAGCATCTCTTCCACATCCAACCCTGCTAGAATTGCCAAACTATGTATTTGACCCCATAAGTCACTTATAGAACGCCTTGCCATCACTTTTAATTCTTGCTCTGAAATATCTTCAAATTCTGATATAAGTTCAGGATAATAATACTTTTCGATCGCATGGCAAATCATTGCATTTCTTTCCCCAGATTCTATTTGATTAAGGTACTTAAACAACTTTCCTCGCTTACTATTTACTTTTGCTTGTGATTTATAGTTAATATATATTGTGGTATTACTCATAAGTGATTCCATCCTTTCTTTTTTATAACAAAAATCTTATAATTATGTGATTTACGACAAACAAGCGATACCATTATTTTCCTTTTAATACCATAAGTTACCATTATTCACCATGATATGACCAAAAATAACCTTCTTTTATCAATGGTATTTGAACGACTCAATAAGATTGGCGATTCCTTATCTACCATGATACTCCCTGATCTACCCTGATCTATCTTCATCTACCATTGTCATTAAGGAATTACCATAAATGATTAAAATCACACACCAAAATTTGAGAAAAATCCTAAGCAAACTGCAAAAAACTCCAAAATATGGAGGATTCACGTCAACTCCCCTTTTTACTCCCTACTGCTACCAAACTGATTTATATTATGATTTAATCAAGCTATTCGTATAAATTTAAGATAAAAATAAAATCAATTAATAAAAATAATATCTATATTCCCTATATAGCAAAGGATATAGCTAGCTAAAGATACATAAGTTACTTTATAAGTTTTATGTTTATAACAATAATACTGCAAAAAAAGCAGAGGTAAATTATCAAGTTATTGAATTTTCTGAGGATTCAGACCCCTCTCTAACAAATTCTATTCCCCTCTTAGAGAAATTCCACCAATTAAACGTCAATTTTTCTATGGGCGTTATTATCTCAGGCAATGACAACACTGTACTAAATAACCTAATAGAGCTTTGCGAACCTGCCCTATGGGTTGCAACCACACATCCCACTGAAAAAGGTCTAGCAACAGTTTGATCTAGCCATATCCCCCAAATCAAAGAAGGAGAAACCTTTAATTTCAATATGAGCTAATCAGCGATCGCTATAATAACCTAGAACATTTTAATCAACCCCTCCCAATACCCAATTTTCTGGGGTTTTATCTTATTTACATTTTTTATCTTATTTAAATCACGTTTGTTATTTAAATAATTATTTAATTTTTATATCAATCACAATTGTATTGTGACTATTTTTTCAGGATTCTCTTTTTGCTTGCCTATCTCTTCTCTTCCCCCCCATGCCTCCTCTTTTTTCTACTTGATCCCGCAAGCAAGGCAAAAAGTATGACAACAAAAAGGGGGGTGAATTTAAAAGTTCAACGCGATCGCGCCCCACCTTAAGAAAATATAAAAGACATTGTGATTTTTCTCATTTGCCTCAGCACAAAAATCATTAAACATCTTTCTAAATCAGTGTTTTAGAAGTTATACCTGATTATAACGAGATTAATTAAATGAAATCACTAGCAAACCGCGCATGAGAAAATCTTTTTCTAATGATAAAATAAGTGAAAATAATCGACCAAAAACACAATTAAGAGGGTAATGATAACTCTCAAAACAACCAAGTGAGAGAAGATAAGCCAAACTATAGTAAAATTAGCAGTAGCTATTAGATCACATCTCAAAACTAAAAAATCAAAATACAGCATTACCAAAACAGTAAATGCAAGAATTTCAACTACGAGTCAAGCCTCTTAATAATAACGAATTTAGCCTTGAACTCTATCAATGTGCCTATAAAAAAGCAGGAGAGAAAAAGCGTCCCACAGCTAAACGAATTGGACAACTCAAAGGAAGAAACTTAGTTTTAGCACGACACAATATTTACCAAGCCCTCAAAGCCAATAATTATGATCCGAAAACCCTTTCTTATAAAAGACGGAATCCCTATATTTTAGATGAAGAAACAGGGGTTAATTTAGCCATTCTTTTTCAAGCCCTGCAACCGCTTAGAAAAGAAGAAAGAATTATTAATATTACAGCAAAAGTTAAGGAAATGAGTAATGAAGAAACCCACTATTGGTTTGCCAATATTAATAATGGGAATCGAAATTCAGCACTGAAAGCGATGCGAATTTTATTAGGAGATTAGTTCCTTGTTATTGGGGAGCAGGAATGGTTAGAATAAATTTATCTGAAATCCTTAAAAACTGCTACCTTAGCTCCCCTTTGCCCCTTAATCAAGACGAAGTGAGGATTGGGGAGAGCCTTTAACCATTCATTTGTAGCAACCATTTACTATTTCATCTTAGTTCAAGTTATGTTAATCAAAGGAATCAAAAAAGGCAAAACGATTGAGTTGTTAGAAGAGATTGATTTTCCAGACAATAAAAATACAGCCAAATTAAGATACGATCACTAAATAACAAGTAACCAATAACGAATAACAAAACCATGCGCCCCCAAGTCTTCATCGAGAAAATAATGCCTGTTAACCTCCTCAATGAACAGGTGAGTTATGAAAGTGGGGGAAACCCGTTTAAGGGCTTGCATCGCTGGTATTCTCGTAAACCATTATCCTTCTCTCGCGCCTCCGTTTTAGCCTCAATTTTACCCGCCGACATTACTCCAGAAGAATTTGAACAATTATTGGGCTTACAAAACGGGAAAGATATTCGCCTCTACAAAACACCTCCCCCCCCTCATCTCATTGAGAAAGTGCAAAACTATTGTGAGACGGTATGGGGAACGAAAACGCCAACTGTCTTAGATGCGTTTGCGGGTGGGGGAAGTATCCCTTTTGAAGCCGTGCGCTATGGGTTGAATGTCTTAGCTTATGACTTAAACCCAGTGGCGGTAGTAACGATGAAAGCAGCGATGGAATATCCCCTGAAATTTGGCGCAGAGTTACAGGAAGACATTGATAAATGGGTGAAATGGGTAGGGGATGAAGCAGAGAAACGCCTCGCTGAGTTTTTCCCATCGCAGGAAGGGGAAACGGTACAGAATTATTTATGGGCGCATACCGTAGTTTGTCCCAGTTGTGAATCGGTTGTTCCTTTATCTCCCAACTGGTGGTTATACAAGCGTCCAGAAAAGCAAAATTTACATAAATGGTGTGCGGTTAAACCCATTCCTAACCCTGAAGAAAAACGGGTTGATTTTGAGTTGATTAAGGGGAAGAAAGGAAAGGGAACAACCATACAAACAGAAGAGGGAGAATTTGATCCAAAAAATTACGATACCGTTAGCCGTAGTGTTGGGAAATGTCCGAATTGTAGCAATGTAATCGAAGAAGAAGCAGTTAAATCTCAAGCGCAAAAAGAAGGTTTAGGTCATCAACTTTATGCAGTTGCTTATAAGGAAGGAAAGAGTAGTTTACAGTTTCGAGTTCCCAGTCAAATTGATTTTGAAGGAATTGAAAAAGCTGAACAGTATTTAGCAGAAAAATTAGAAGATACGTTTTGGAATCAAATCATACCTAATGAAGATAGATATGATGGTTATGCTGATCGATGTTTTGCTTATGGATTAACTAGAAACTCTGATTATTTTAACCCTCGTCAACTTTTAACGCTTGTCGCTTATGTAGAAATTATCAATGAAGCAAAAGCAAAAATTCAAGCTGAATATGAACCTGAAACAGCGATCGCGATTATAACTTATTTAGCCTTAGTTTTAGATCGATGTGTTGATAAAAACTCTAGATTATCTCATTGGCAAGCATCAAGAGCATTTTCTCAAGCAGCATCAGGACAACATTCACTTAACTTATTTTGGAATTATCCAGAAATTAGTGGAAATGGAGAATTATGGCATTGGTGTGCTGATGCTTTCGTTTCTGATTATAGTAAACTCTGCCAATATCTAGGAACAGAAAATAACTCTATTCAGTTTAAAGAACTAGAAAAATACGACTCTAAATCAATCCAAATCGACGCTACATCTGCTGATAGCTTATTCCATCTTCCTGATAACTCCGTTGATACCATCGTCACTGACCCTCCTTATTACGCTACCATTCAATATGCAGAACTTTCCGACTTCTTCTACGTCTGGCAAAAAAGAGTTTTAGACGACATTTTCCCCGAACTTTTCCTCACCGAACTCACCGACAAAGACAGAGAAGCCGTTGCTAACCCCTCCCGTTTCCGTAACATGGGAGAATCTCCCGACGCACTCGCCAGCCAAGACTACGAAGGGAAAATGCAAATGGCATTCGCCGAACATTATCGCGTCTTACGGGATGATGGCGTAATGACCGTTCAGTTTAATCATAAAGAGTCTGGCGCGTGGGATGTTCTAACCAAATCATTAATTGATTCAGGCTTCGAGATTACAGCATCTTGGGCTGTAAGTACCGAAAACCCCCAAAACCTTCACCAAGCCAAAAAAAATAGCGTTTCCAGCACCGTTTTATTAGTCTGTCGTAAACGTGACCCCAACGCCGAACAAGCCTGGTGGGATGATTTGCGCCCCGAAGTCGCCAATCTTGTAGAATCTCGCGCCCCTGACTTTGAAGCCAACGACATCACAGGAATCGACCTTTATCTTAGCGCATTTGGCCCCGCCCTCAACGTCTTTTCCCGTTCCTACCCCATCCTCGACAGTACAGGAGAAGAAGTCCGTCCCGAAAAAGCCTTCGCCGAAGCGAGAACCGCCATCGCCAACTACCGCTTCCAAAAACTCGTCCAAAGCGACACCGCAGGGTTTGACACCTTAACACAATGGTATCTCCTCGCTTGGGATGCGTTCAAAGCGCGAGAGTTCCCCTTTGATGAAGCGCGACAGTTAGCCCTAGCCATAGGCGGTTTTAACGTTGGTGACTTAGCAAAAGTCCATAAACTCCTCGACTCCGCCAGTGGAAGCTGTAAACTCTTAACCCCTCTCCAACGGCTAAAGAAACGCGCCTTTTCCATCAACCCCCAAGAATTTTCCGCCCAACATTTAGTGAATGGACTTCATGGGATGATTGCTATTTATCAAGAAGAAGAAAACATCCAAATGGTGCGGCGGTTTATGCAGGATACAGGGTTAGTTAGTAATGATATGTTTAGTAAAACCATGGAAGTAGCATTTAAGGTGATTCCCAAAAATGTTCCCGAACATCAAGCCTTATTAGACTTATGGTTAGCAATGGATGAAATTAAATCTAAGGTGGTTTATGAACAAATGGAAATGAACTTAGACGATGGACAGATGAACTTAGAATTGTAAGTTGGGTGAAGGGAACGAACCCCAACACCACCTAGTATTGTCCATGGTGTTACGCTTTAAAATATAGAAGAAATGAAAGAGAGCTTTATAACTTCAAAAGTTTGCGATTTGAGAAGTTAAAAGGAAAACGAGGAAAAGAAGGACAATATTCCCTTCGTTTGAATAAACAATGGCGCTTAATTATAACCTTAGAAAAAGACTTCAATGGTAAATATATTTTAATTATAGATATTGAAGACTATCACAAGTAAAAATTAGGAGGACTAGAACAATGAGTAGAAAATTAACCCCAGCTAGAAAAGTTGCACCAGGAAAAATTGTAAATCGGGAGTTAGAAGCACGGGACTGGACAAAAAATGATCTAGCAGAAAGAATGGGATATTCTGTAGAAATAATTGAAGCAATTCTAAAAGGAGATCAACAAATTACAACTGAGATTGCAAATGATCTAGGTAAAAGTTTAGAAACATCGGCTGAGGTGTGGATAAATTTAGAAAACAACTATCGTTCCGAGTTAGATAATCAAGCCCGTCCTGTCAAAATTAATAATATGTAGTTATTTTCTTGACTAACTTCAAATAACGAATAACGAATAACGAAGAATAAAAAAATGAAAGTAAAAGGAATAAAACGCGGAAAATTTATCGAACTCTTGGAAGATATTGCCATTGAAGACGGTGTAGAAGTCTCCGTTGAATTTGTGGATACAGTTAGTGATAAAACCGAACAATGGGAAAAATTACAGGAAGTGATTGGTGAGTGGAAAGACGATCAAGAAATTACAGATATTTTTGCACAAATTGATCAAGAACGTCATGCAGATATTGGGAGACCTGTTAATTTTGATGATCACTTTTAATTATGTATTTGCTAGATACCAATATTTGCATTGCTATCATCAAGGAAAATTTTGATGTGATTGCTCAATTTCGCTTGAAATATCAAGAATGCTATCTTTCAACTTTAGTTTTAGGGGAGTTATACAAAGGCGTTTACTGTTCAAGTCGCGTTGAAAAAAATTTAGCAACCCTAAGAAAGTTTGAGATTAATTTACCTAAAGTTGGGTTTGATGCACCAGCAGCTAATGAATTTGGTAAGATTCAGGGAGAACTTAGGCGTATGGGAAAACCAACTGGAAATTTAGATGCTTTGATTGCTGCTGTTGCGCGATCGCGCCAAGATATTCTTGTTACTGATAATACTCGCCACTTTATCAATATCCCCAATATACAGCTAGAAAATTGGTTACATAATAGCAGGTAAGATATTTTATCTTAACCTCCTGAGAAGACTCCCGTTATACCGTTAGGTTAACGGGTAGATGAATCAGGACAGTTACAATAAGTTTACCCATTATGTAAGATAGGTGCTAAACTCAGATTAATGTTGAGAAATCTGGTCGATGTTGAATTTAACGTACAACTACAAAATTAAACCAACGAAAGAACAAATTGAAAAGATTGAACACAATCTCAATGTTTGTCGTTCGGTTTGGAATTATGCCTTGGCTGAAAGAAAGCTCTGGTATAACTCTCGTAGTTGTCCGATTAATTCATGCTCGATCACCTCGGAATATATTGTTCCTCCTTTTGAATACCCCAATTACCACATTCAATCCTCTAACCTAACCAAAGCTAAAAAAACTTATCCCTTTCTTAAGTCTGGGAATGCTCAGGCTATGCAACAAACTTTGAGGAAACTTGACCGAGCCTTTAACGACATGAAGTCTAAAGGCTGTGGCTTTCCTCGGTTTAAGAAGAAGATGAAGTCTTTTAATCTCGTTAGTAACAAGATTAAAGTCGAAGGTAATCAGATTAAAATGCCCTTACTTAAACAAGTAAGGTTCATTAAATCACGGGAAATTCCAAAAGGATTTCAAATTAAACAAGTCCAAGTCATTAAGAAAGCGTCTGGCTACTACGTTAACTTAGCCTTGGAATTAGATGTTGATGTCCCAACACCACCACCTCACGGTCATGCAGTGGGAATAGATATTGGAATTAAAAGTATGCTAGCTACCTCTGATGGTTTAACCATAAAAAGACCACAGTTTCTTGATCGCGTTCTGCGCAAGATTGGATTACTGCAAAGAAAACTACGCAACAAGAAGAAAGGGTCTGAAAAGTATCTCAAGTTACAAAAGAGGATTGCTAAGTTACATGAAAAAGTAGCTAATCAACGCAAAGATTACCACTTCAAACTTGCTCATCAACTCTGCGCTGATACTGGAATGCTCTTCGTTGAAGACATCAACTTTACAGCTTGGAGTAAGGGAATGTTCTCTAAACAATCCCTAGACATGGGCTTAGGTCAATTCATAACTATTTTGGAATATATCTGTTCTCAAACAGATACCTATTTTGCCAAAGTGGATAAGGATTACACTTCTCAAGTTTGTCCTAATTGTGGAGTTCATACTGGGAAAAAGGACTTAAACCAACGTCTCCATGTTTGTCCAGAGTGTGGATATCAACAAGATAGGGATGTAGCAGCAGCAGAAGTGGTATTAAAGCGAGGATTAACTGCGGTCGGTGCGCCCGTGGTGAAACAGCCCAGTCACGGCGGTCTGTCGGGGGCAACTACGGTTGCCTAGATAAGAGTCTATATGGGAATCTCCCGTTATAATCTCTGATTTAACGGGATGAGGTTCAACTTACTAATAGAGATTTTGTTGATAACAAATAACCAATAACCAATAACCAATAACAAACCATGCAAACCTTACCTGACTATCATTGGCGCATTGGCTATTCCAGTAACGAACATAACCCCATCCTTGACTTTTACATTCCCGCCTTAGAAAGATCAGTTCAATATGACCGCAAATCAGGATTTTTTAACAGTCGCATCCTTAGTAAAGTAGCTCAAGGATTAGGCGCGATGTTAGATAATAATGGAAAAATGCGTCTCATTATGGGCTGTCAATTTAGCCAACAAGACTTAGAAGCCATCAAACAAGGCTATAAATTACGAGACGCTTTAACCAATCGCCTAGATGCAGAATTAACCTCTCCTGAAACCTTTGTCGAACTCAAACATTTTGAAATTCTCAGTTGGTTAATTCAGAATGAATACTTAGACATTAAAATTGCAATTCCCCTCCAGAAAAACGGCGTTCCTGAGTTCTCCCCCACCCAAATTAATCCACAACAAATTTTTCATGAAAAAGTAGGAATCTTTACCGATGCTGACAATAATCAGTTAGTATTTTTAGGATCAAATAATGAATCCCTAAGTGGCTGGGAACAAAACGTTGAATCCTTTCATGTTTACTGTTCATGGGAAGAAGGAAGAGACTTAGAAAGAGTTTCAGAAGAAGTATTTCGCTTTGAACAACTTTGGAATAACTTTGCACCAAATGTCCAAACTTTTGATGTTCCCGAAGCAGTGCGTCAAAAAATCTTACGCTACACCCCTAATACCAAACCCACTTGGAATCAGAAAATAGAATTTGATACTCGCCCTTTACCTAACACTCAAACCGCCAACCAACAACAAATAACCAACGAAGAAAAACAACAATGGGACATTTTACTTAATCTTCCTAACCATGAAGGAAGCCTAGATTTTTGCCTGAAAACCATTCCTATTACCCCTTGGTTACATCAAATTAAAATTCTTCGCCACGTCGCTAACAAATTTCCCCATAGTTTTCTCATTGCTGATGAAGTCGGATTAGGAAAAACCATTGAAACAGGATTAATTTTACGGTATCTTCTTATTACCCAAAAAGTCAAACGAGTCTTAGTGCTTTCTCCAGCCAGTGTCCAAACTCAATGGCAAGAAGAACTACGAGAAAAATTTAACTTACATTTTTGGAATTATAGTAAAAGTAGGTTTCAAGACTGTTATGGCAAAACCGAAAATCACGAAACTTTTACCAATCCTTGGGATAGTAAAAATTTAGTGCTAGCCTCCAGTCATTTAATCCGCCGTCAAGAAAGGATGGAGGAATTATTAGCAGCCACTCCCTGGGATTTAGTCATTTTAGATGAAGCCCATCACGCCAGACGAAAAACGCCGCAAGCAAGAAAAGATAATCCCAATCGGTTATTAACTTTAATGCAACAGTTACGGGAGACAGGGAAAGCGAAATCATTAATTTTATTATCAGCAACTCCCATGCAAATTGACCCCATAGAAGTCTTTGATCTCCTCCATTTATTCGGTTTAAAAGGACATTGGCAATATGGAGATAATTTCTGTAATTATTTTGCATCTCTAGGAGATGAACCCAATGCCAATCTCCTTGATTTTTGGCAACAAATGTGCTATGACTATTTTCGTTATGGGGGAACTCCTTGTCCGCGTTTTCAACAATATTTAAAAGAGAAAGATCGCGTTTTAGCGTATCAACTCCAAGATACATGGGAAAAAGGGAAAAAGATTGCCAACCATAAATCAACCCTTACCAACAAACCCTTCCTCAACACCTCTCGCCAATATCTAACAATTAACACTCCCCTCAAAGACTATATGTTTCGCCACACCCGAGATACCCTGCGAGAGTATTATCAACGGGGAATGCTAGAACAAGAAGTTCCCACGCGAGAAGTTCAAGATCACGCCATTAACCTGGAACCAAGTCGTGAAATCCCCCTATATCGTGCTGTCAGTGATTATGTTCGAGATTTTTATCGCCTCGCACAAAAGCAGGAACGGAAAGCATTAGGATTTTTAATGACCCTATATCGAAAACGCCTCACCAGTTCCTTTTATGCCATTCGCCAGTCTCTCCAACGCCGTTTAGAGGGAATTAGCGTCACCGAAGATGATTTACTGGAACTAGATGAAGTAGATGATGCCGTCATCTCTGGATTAGAATCATATTTAGCCGAACCCGTTGACCCGAAAGAAATCGAGTATTTAGAAGAGTTACTGCGTCAGTTTGAGAATACAGGAGAAGACAGCAAACTATCATTTCTCATCAGTCTCCTCAGTCAAGAATTTCTAAACCGCGAAAGCATTCTTATCTTCACCCAATACACCGACACAATGGACTATTTGCGAGAATCCTTACAGCAACTCTATGGAACACAATTAGGGTGTTATTCAGGACGAGGTGGGGAAATTTACGAAGATCAAAAATGGCGGATTGTTCCCAAAGAAGAGATTAAACGTAGTTTTCGGGATAGAGAAATCAAACTGTTAATTTGTACCGAATCAGCCAGTGAGGGGTTAAACTTACAAACCTGTGGGGTTTTAATCAATTATGATTTACCTTGGAACCCGATGCGAGTAGAACAACGAATCGGACGATTGGATCGCATTGGACAACAATATTCTACAGTTAGGATTCATAACCTTTACTATGATGGAACAGTAGAAGCAAAAGTTTATCGGCGGCTGCGCGATCGCATTAATTTATTTCAGAATGTTGTCGGTCATGTTCAACCGATTCTCGCAGAAGTTCCCACCTTCATTGAAAAAGCGGTCATGAGTGCAGATCCCCAAGAAGAAGATGTCTTAATGGCAGAATTTGAGCAAAATTTCAAAAATGTCCAGATGGAAATGGATGTCGATGATCTAATAACAAGAGATGTAGATGCAGATTTAGCAGAAGTCCAAAAACCGCTTCCTACCTCGCCTATTTCCCCAAAAGGAATTGAACAATTAATGACAACCTCGCAGGTTCTCGCTTCACAGGGAGTGGAGTGGATAGACCGCGGAGACAAGACTTGGCAAGTCAAAGACTCTAATAATACTTATCAAGTGACCTTCTATCCAGAAG
Source organism: Euhalothece natronophila Z-M001 (assembly GCF_007904085.1). Taxonomy (GTDB): domain Bacteria; phylum Cyanobacteriota; class Cyanobacteriia; order Cyanobacteriales; family Rubidibacteraceae; genus Halothece; species Halothece natronophila. The sequence continues at coordinate 11,433 of NZ_CP042329.1, read as the reverse complement.
TGTTTGCTGAAGATTCTTCCTTACGTTTCATGAATTTTGGTGATCCCTTATTTGAGGAATTTTTAACCAGAATTAATCGTTAGAAAATTAAACTAAATCTCCCAATAGATTTTAGCAGATCGCTCAAAAAAACCATTTAAAGGGGGTTACAGGAGAGTAAGTAGCGAGAACTAAGATTTTTCTTCGATTCGGTTGCATAAAACATGAATTTTCTACCTATGGGAGAAGTGAAGGTAAAAAGGTAGAAAAACATCATGAAATTCTTAAACCAACGCCAATTCAAACATCTTCTCGGCTTAGTTCTATTAGCTACTCCCTTAACCTTGTCAGTCAGTGCCATGAGTGCTGAAGCTGCTACTTCCTCTCAGGTACGTGACGCTATTGAGACTGATACCAATGTCAAGGTAGAGGAGGAAAGTGACAAACAGGCTTACCATTCTCCTCGCCGCCGTGGTGGTCGTCGTTTCCGTCGTCGCCCTCCCAAAAAGTGGTTTTATTAATCCTTGCGGTAAATACTTAACACCTCCACAATTTTCTAGAAGCCTGATCTGAAGGGGGTGTTAAGGAAAATCCAAACTCGAAATAATCTTCAATATCATCAATATACATTACACGATCAGATGAACAGAGTTACAGACTTTTGAAGAAAATTTAAAAAACGCTTTCGGAAAGCCTACTCAAAACTGATTTACTCTCCCAAAGCGTTGATTGTGATTGATACTAGAGACTTTCAGGACTTAGAAACGTTGGTTTTTGCGACCGCCACCAAATGAATTTTTATTTTCACGAGGACGTGCGGGGTTAACCTTTAATTCGCGCCCCATCCATTCTGCACCATCAAGCTCAGAAATCGCATTGGATTCTTCACTTTCAGATGACATTTCAACGAAGCCAAATCCTCTCATCCGACCTGTTTCTCGGTCAGCAGGCAAATGAACTCGCTTAACTGTTCCATATTCAGCAAAAACTTCGCTCAAGTCTTCTTGGGTTGCTGAATAGTTTAGATTACCGATATAAATTGACATTGACGTAAATTCTCCTCAATCAGGAATTGTGTAGTGAGGCAAGATTTCGGAGGGAGTCTGTCAATACGAAGCTGAAAAAAACTATTAATACTGAAATCAAACGTAGTCACCGATCTTTGTTCTCGTTACTTAAGCATAACACTAATTGTTGGGATCAACAAGCAATTATATTTTTGTTGGGAACCGACTCAATTTCCCTCCCCTAACCTTACATCGTTAAATGCTAGTATCCCGAACCGTAAATCCCGTTAATCTTCCTCTGTTTCCCAATCAATATCTAATTGGCTCTCTCGTTCTTCATTGTTCAACCCTTGCTCCCATTCTAGTGAACTGGGGGGATCATTCACCTTGTGATCTGAATAGCCCAACATCGACAGAGAAGACGCTGCACCCCGCACTTGCTTGCTTAGTCTTGTCTAAACTGCCAATTATACATATAATATATGTATGGACGTTGAGTACGATCCCAAAAAAGCACAAATTAATTGGCAAAAACATGGTGTTTCTTTTGCCGAAGCTGAATTTGTGTTTTATGATCCCCTTGCTGTCCATGACATTGATCCAGATGCATCAGAGGAAGAGCGTTTTATAGCACTGGGGATGAGTAGCTCAGGGTTGCTGTTAGTTATTGTTTACACGATCCGCGGTGATGCATTTCGGCTAATTTCTGCTCGTCGCGCCACACGTCAGGAGGCTAAGGCTTATGAGGGATGAATATGATTTCTCGAAAGGGAAGCGTGGTCCTGCCATTCCATCAAAAGGAAAAACACGCATTACGATCTATTTGGATGACGAGATTTTGGAGAGTTTCCGAGAACGTGCGGAAGCTAGAGGGTTAGGTTATCAGACATTAATTAATGAGGCTTTGAAAGCTCATCTTAAAAATTCACCAGAGCAACCTCTTACCGAAAGTGACCTTCGTCGAGTTCTGCGGGAAGAGTTAGCGAATGGAACGAGCGATTAACTTCCCGTTTTCCTCATGTGCTGTAAAGATAATTAGGATATGTCTTCCCAGTAAATAAGAACATTTTCTCCCGCTTGCTGACGCTTCGCGTCAATCGCGCTCTCTTAACTCTAGAGCGGGAAATATTGCTTTATTCCCAATCAATGTCTTGTTTGCTCTCTCGTTCTTCATTTTTCAACCCTTGCTCCCATTCCAACGAACTGGGGGGATCATTAACCTTATGATCTGAGTAGCCCAACATCGACAGAGAAGACGCTGCACCCCGCACTTGCTCTGGGGTGACTTCCAAATAGCCTTGTAGAACACTTAAGGAACGATGCCCTGAGATTTCTTGAATGACTCGCAACGGAATCCCAGCGTTACTCATGTGGGTTAAAGCGGTTCGGCGGAATGAGTGTGTAGAAACTCCTTCGATGTCGAGTTTTTTACAAACCTCTCTCAAAATTTTGGCGGCACTGTCAGGGTGAAGATGTCCTTTATTGTGGCGACCAGGGAAAAGAAACCAAGTTCGGGGGTTGGGGTAATAGTCAATTAAAAGAGAGCGCAGTTCTTCTATAACGGGAACGGTACGAGTAGAAAGTTTCCCTTTAGTATTTCCTTTACGGATAATAAGTTGCTCTCGGGGAGCGCCTTTACGGGTGTAAACATCTGCGGTTCTTAGGCTACAGGCTTCTCTGATTCGACACGCGCCATAAAGACAGATGCCGAATAAAGCGCGATCGCGTGAGTTAGTAAACCCTTGAGTAAAGAGTAATTGGATTTCTTCGGGAGTGAGGATTTTCGCTTGCCCGTGCCGATCTATCTTCATACTCGATGCAGTGGAAACGAGTGATTAGGTCAAGGGTACAATGTTTTGGGGAAGTTGAGGCGTTATACTTTGATTTTCATTTAAACTAAAGTTAGTGAAAATTATTTATAGAAGAAAATATGTCTGGTTCTAGACACCACGTTATTCCTAGATTTCTTCTTAAAGGCTTTGCAACTGAGAAAAAAACTGGCCAAGGTTTCTCTCAATCCTCGAATAAAAAGAAAAAAAAGAACCAGCAGGTTTATACAGTAGTCTATGAATATAACAAGAGTTACCAAAACAATATAAAAAATGTATTCGTGGAAAAACTTTTTTACGGTGAAAAGGCAGAAGCTAACTGTGATAATAAAATTACAGAGCAAGAAAAAACATATTCTCGCGCAATTGATGAACTAAGAAATGAATCTAAATCTATTCCTATTAAAGACCCAATTTTTTCTGAATTTTTGTGTCATTTAGCTATGCGTTCCCGCGCTTTGCGTCAGTTTTCTACCAAAATGGCTAATTTTACTATTGAAGGTATAAGTAAATGTTTATCAAATCATCAGAATATCATTAAGTTAATGGAATCAGAAATCAAGAATAGACTCAATTTGCTAACAGAAGAATTTTACAAGTGTTTGGGGCGTGAAATGACCACTGAAGAAAAACAATATCTTAACTCAGTGTTGAGAAATAACCCGAATTTAATTAGTAATTATATCGATTCTATTCCCTCAGAGTTACAAGGAACATTCCTTTCGATACTAGAGAGCATTAATCTTAAAAAAGAAACCAAAACGGCTCATAATAAGGCACTTTTAGGATCAACATTTGAAAATTCTAAATTACAAGAACTAAATTGGTATCTAGTAGTAGAAAAAGAAGGTTATTTTGTTTTAGGAGATACACCAGTTATCTGTCAAGGAGGAACTGATAATCAATATAGACCTTTTCCTTGTGATTTAGAACCTCTATGGGCAGTGTACTTACCTATTTCTAGTCATCATTTAATAGTGGGAACTCAAGAAACTGTAATACCTACCATCAATTCTGCTACGTTGAACACTGCTATTATCAAATGTAGTTCCAGTTGCTTCATAGCAGAAAGACAAGAAGAATTTCTTGATGCTAGCAGATTGGAAATTGGTAAATACCATCGCTACATTGAGGAAATGGAACCCGATCAGATTTTGTCTCAAGCTCTGAGTGAATACGGATTAACTTCTGAATAAGGTGAAATATAGCCAAGTTCTAGAGCGCTTGATGAAATGCAATTAAACGTTTAAATTAGTTCCCTTTCAGTGCGATTGCCGAAGGCAAGTGGCATCGCCACATCGCGCTATATACATTGCCAGAGTCAACCACGCAGGCTATGGCTTCAGTTCCAAAAATTGACAAGGATACCGGCAAGGTCTATAGTTTTAAGTAGAGGCACATTAAGAACCGAACAACGTCGCGATGCGACGCTACGGCTTTTCAGTCTAGGCTTAATGTGCCCCTAAAATTCTACTGAGTTAAATTCCCAGAGATTGAAACTTCTATAGGGATACATATTTCCAAGGTCAAGTTTAATCCCAGCTTCCTCGCATCTTTGTTCAAAATAAGAGAGAACTTCTCGCCTCGCTTTTTCTCGTTTAGAACCGGTGAGATTAGAATCGTTAAATTTGCACTTTAAAAGTCCAAGGATCACATCGGTTAGTTGTAAAAGCGGTTCAGCGTGGGATTGGTGTTTCTGAATTCGATGAATGACATTAGGAATACCGTTTTTTAGTTCAAAGTCTTGGTTAATTAGATGTTTAACCGAGTCAAACCCCTCAAGCTGAATCTCATGTTCGTTGACTGTTAATAGTCCTTTTTTGAGGTTAATGTCATCAGGAACGATGTCAAACTTTTGCCCCTGCAAATAGTATTTTCTAACTAGAAATTCTAGAAGCGTTTTATAAAATCTCAAGAATCCCAGTTTCGCGTCTCCATTATTGAAGGTGACATTATCAATTTTTTGATGTTCTACGAAAAGGGCATCAAACGTAATTTTCCGATAAGCTCTTGGTTTAAATATACCCCGTTTATAACTCTCTTTTTGATGATAGTATTCAAACAACAAATCAATAAGCTGTTTATACTGATGAACTGTATTCTTAGTAAGTTTAGTAAAGTGAAACTCACTCTGTGGGAGGTTAGCTTTTAAGGAGTTAATTCTTTTTCGGATTGGTTTAGCAACTTCTGATTCAAGAGTGATTGCTGAAATTATTAAATATTTCCCTTGTGAGGGATGAGTACAAGTTTCATCAGCATAGATATTGATCATAAGAAGTCATAATTTTTCTATGTCTGATTATAATTTGATTGAAGGTAATAATAAAGGTTTTTACAGCTAGCAAGACTACCATTCTCTTCAATTTCAAACCCGTATCAACTGGACTTCTCTGAGGATGGCTTCTGGAATCTAGTAACCTTAAGTCGCAAAGTTAAATTTGCCCATTAATGAAGGGCGCGATGTGCCTTCGACACTAAGCCGAAAGGCTGATCGCGCTCCACTCCAATCCTTTACGGTACAGACGAGATGGAAGGTTCGGGTAATCCCACTGATCACTTTCCCCCTTATATCCCATCATTAATAAGTGAAATAAGAGGTTGATGCAGCGCGTGCAGTTGAAACCCAAAAATAGGAGGTGACAGCGTTATGGCATTAGTACGTTGGAATCCTGCTACTGAAATCGATGCTTTCCGTCGTCAAATGGATCGCCTATTTGATGAAATGACAGGTGATCGCGCTCTAACGCCGCAATGGGGTCAACTTCCCCTTGAACTAAACGATGCTGGTAATAATTTAGAACTGAAAGCCCAAGTCCCTGGCATCAATCCTGATGACCTAGATGTTACGGTAAACCGTGACTCTGTAACCATCAGCGGTGAATATCGTCGCGAAAACGAAGCACAAAACAGCTACGGCTCTGAGTTCCAATATGGCAAGTTCAGCCGTACCATTGGTTTACCCGTTGGCATCCAACAAGACCAAGTACAGGCGGACTACAACAACGGCATTCTGACGCTACACTTACCGAAAGTGGAAGAAGCGGCGAATAAGAAAGTAAAAATTAACTTCGGTGACCAACAAGCCATTGCGGGTTCCAGCGGACAGTCCTAACCGATAACACCTCCTAAAACTACAACCCCCTTCCTGCTCTGGAAGGGGGAAATTTTTTATGCTTGCCTCCTGAAAGGAAGAATCTTGAGAAAAAACTTAACTGGCTTTGGTGGCTCGGAAGGTAGAATCATCCCCTAAATGGAATTTGATAAACCCTTCGACTTCATCATCACTTTTAGTTGAAGCCAACCGCTTCCCATTGCTTCATCCATCTCATCTTGTCCTTCCCAAGTAAAAGCAAACCGTTGTTGACCGTTTGCCTCATCAAGATACCCGTCCAGAGAACCGCTCACTAAGCCGAATTGGAAACTCCCTAAATTATTGGTTTGGATTTCAACATAGGCTTGCGTTTCCATGTTGAAATAGTCTTCATCCCACTCTGACATCTTATAAATGTGCCATGTGCCAATAAAGGGATGATTAGCTTGAACACTCATAATGATTAACTTAAACCTTCTGCAATTTATTCACTTCAGGTATCCGCTGACCGATCGCGATAATCAACTGGGACAATTCCTCGGTACTCATTGAGTCAATTTTTGTCCGAATGTCCCCTTCTCCCTTAATTGAATTGATAAATACCTTCTGTTGAAAATGCTCTTGCACTTCTTTCGGCAGGGCATAGAGCAACTTCTCGAAATTTTCCACACCTAAGCTCTTCTTCCCACGACGAAATTCACTAATGGTAGTTGGGGTTAACCCCGCTTTTTGAGCTAGCCACTTAGCTGAAATTCCGCACTCTTTTAGGGTTTCGTCAAAGGCTTCGTGAAATCGCATTGATATTTAACAGCAGTTAAAATATTATTTAAACGTTGTTTCTTTTTGAAAGAGAAAATCAACATCTGATCAATTCAACTCTAGCACATACCTCAGTAGAAATTTAAGGACTAGAGGTAGGAATAGCCATATAAAGGAGAGAACAATCACCACGATGACACAGCAATTTTCCAAAGTCACCCTTCCCACCGCGATCAACATCTTGAAGAAAAGACTAAGTACGACGGGGCACGTCGGAACTTGGGGGCTAGACCTCCGCTTTCCGCACTCCCTAAACGCTTCAGGAGATGAGACCGCTACTCAGGCTGGAGAAGTCTTGTCTGAGCAAGTCACGTCGCAGAATGAAGAATCCCACGGCTTTAGCGAAGCGTAGCCGTGCGGAGTGTCAACCGCTCACTGGCTCAATTTTTCTAGTTGACTATATAGTCGTCGTAACTTCCCAGCTTCTTTACGTTGTGCGACCCGTTGTTGAGCTTCTTGGGTAATATGATTTTTTAGGTCACTATCCTGTTCACACGCTAAAAAACAGGCTTCTACAAATGTTTCTATGGTGATGTCTTGCTCTTGGCAAAATTGTTGGATTTTTTCATTTAAGGATTCTTCTAATCGGATATTACGACGAGGAGCAATTTTGGGATAGGTTTCAAGTCGCTGTTTTATTTGTTCGGCTTTAGTTTTAGAGCTTTCGCTGTTTTGTGTTTCCTTGGAGGAAGAGGCCAATGGTGTCTCATTGTCTTCTAAAGAAGAGTTACGGCGCACGGTAGGACGTTGACTTCGATTTTTAAACCGATTGAGCATTTCATTATTCATGGTTATCTTCTATTATGGCTGTAAGATGTTGGACTAGAGTTTCAAAGGGGGATTCCAATTCGGGAGCGCCTAAAGCTGATAAGGTTTTCCCTTGGCTAATGGCTTGTTTATAACGCTCTGATTCCCGTATAGAAGGAAAAACTAACTCTTTCCCGACTTCTGTGATCATTTCTTGGATACACATTCGACTTTCATGAGTCTGATTATTCCCAACCCAGCGATCGCGAAGGGAATGACACCTAAGAGTTGTGCTTGCGATACTCCAATTTCTGTTAATTCTTTGATGGCATCAAGGGTGCGAACTAGAGAACCATAGCCTTTTACTGTGGCTTCACAGGGAATTAGAATTTGGTGGGCTGCGCCAATGATGGATTTACAAATTTGACTGCGCTGGGGAGGACTATCAATTAAACAAATGTCAAACACTGTTTTCATTGCTTCTAACCGTTTCCCCCAGTAGCATCGCCCCTACGCCACTACTACTGAGATAATCTTGAACGGTATCTAGGGCATCATCAGAGGGAATGAGGAATAAGTGATCTATTCCTGTGGCATAATTCCATCGGCGATCGCGACGGTTCCCTTAAATACTTCTAGTAGTGTTGGCATCTCCTCTCCCACATCACTTTCTAGGAAGGTGGAGAGATTGCTTTGGGGGATCGGCATCAACGGCTAACACTGTGTATCCTTTCTGGGCTAAGGATTTAGCTAAAAGCACGGCGGTGGTAGTTTTCCCCTGTCCCCCCGATAAACTAAGACAAGCAATGGTTAGCATAATGAGTTAAAGATATAAAGAATTAATTATAATTAAAGTCATTAAATCATGAAATAAAGGTATATTGATATAATTATACAAAGATACATTGAGCTAATTGTATAATTATGTCCTTACTACTACTCCTCTAAAGCACTGGGAATTGGATGAAGACGGTAAACCAATCGGATCATTGAACTTAAACATCAGATTCCGCCCCTGAACGCCCCATCCCGTTTCGTAACCACATTTGGAATCCTCACTTTTCAAAGCGTGGAGAACTCAAATTCGGTATTCGCTAAACGATAGTGACGCAATCGTACTAGGCTGTCTCCAGTCATCCAAAAATTCAACCTGCTTCTTTGGTTTTGACTTGTTATTATTAGACTAGGTTATACCTTGATAGAGGATAGCCGATCAGTCCTACGAACGAACGCTAACACCACCCCGCCTATCCGGTTCCACCTATTTAGCCGTATAAGCGGGGTTGGTGTATATGTTGGATGATCTGGGGGTTAACCTTAGACCTGAGAGCGAGTAGAATAAGCTCAATTGATAATTAGTTAGTGCAACTCCTTTTCTGTGAAGTCTCAGGGTTACCACTATTTCCCTACTTCCTCGCAATTCCCTTGTACTCAAAGAAAAATCATAGGTACTAGTTAGCGATTGCGTAGAAATGGCGGAGCTATTTCGCGCTATCTTACATCCTTAAATAGCAATTAGATGTAATTAACCGTTTTGGTCGCTAAAATCTTTACAACATTGAATCGTGTAAAAGTGTTGAGAATAAAGGATATTACGGGCGTTTCAGGTTAAAAGACGCTGTGAGAGTGAGTACCATGGTTATAGCCCAACCTACATGTTAGTGCTGGATTCAACAATTTAACTATATTAACCCCCCTCCTGCGGTCGAGGAGGAGGAAGTTCTAGCAATCGATGGGATTAGCCGTTGATTTCAGGAGCTTTCATTGCTACCGACGTTACTTCACCGGATGCTAAGTTCTAAGGGAAAGTTGTGAGCGTTACGCTCGTGCATTGCCTCTATTCCCAGGTTAGCTCGAGTGAGTACGTCTGCCCAAGTTTTGAGGACACGACCTTGGCTATCCAGAATGGAATGGTTGAAGTTGAAACCGTTGAGGTGAAAGCCATGGTGCTGATACCTAAGGCAGTGAACCAGATTCCGATTACTGGCCAAGCAGCAAGGAAGAAGTGGAGGCTACGGCTGTTGTTGAAGCTGGCGTATTGGAAGATTAAGCGACCAAAGTAGCCGTGTGCAGCAACGATGTTGTAGGTTTCTTCTTCTTGTCCAAATTTGTAGCCGTTGTTTTGGCTTTCGGTTTCGGTGGTTTCACGTACTAAGCTGGAGGTGACTAAGCTGCCGTGCATTGCAGAGAATAATGCTCCGCCGAATACACCAGCTACACCGAGCATGTGGAACGGATGCATTAAGATGTTGTGTTCCCTTGGAACACGAACATGAAGTTGAAGGTTCCACTGATGCCTAAGGGCATTCCATCAGAGAAGCTACCTTGGCCAATGGGATAGATGAGGAATACTGCTGTGGCTGCTGCTACCGGAGCAGAGAAGGCAACGCAGATCCTGGACGCATCCGAGACGATAGGAAAGCTCCCACTCGCGGCCCAAGTAGCAGTAGATTCCGATTAGGAAGTGGAACACAATCAGCTGATAAGGACCACCGTTGTAGAGCCATTCATCTAGGTTTGCTGCTTCCCAATGGGGTAAAAGTGCAGTCCGATGGCATTGGAGGAGGGAACAACAGAACCACTGATAATATTATTGCCATAGAGTAAGGAGCCAGAAATTGGCTCACGGATACCATCCATGTCTACCGGTGGTGCTGCAATGAATGCGATGATAAAGCAGGTGGTAGCAGTTAATAGGGTGGGGATCATTAACACGCCGAACCAACCGATGTAAAGGCGGTTGTTAGTACTAGTTACCCACTGACAAAACCGTTCCCAAAGGTTTTCGGTTTGTTGTTGTTGGACAGTAGTAGTCATAGTCCGATCAGTCCTTGAACGCTAAACAGTCATGAACGCTAAAAAAAAAAGACATCATTAGTATTAATACCGATGATCTTGAGGCAATTCACTTGCCTTAATTTACTAAGTATAAATGGAAAATGTCATTTTGTAAAGGCAATCTCTAATCTTTTAATCTGAAAACTCCAAAATAGAGTAAGACTAATTGCCATATCCTCAAACAAATTAGTGCATTACGACTTCAAATATCAGATTAGACATTGATGAGATCATTTAATTTTATGTTACATTTTGTCACGTTTAGCTTCTGTTGCTAAGTTAACAATTTACTGGTACTTATTACCACCAAAAAGATAGTTCCTCAACCTTGTGGAAGTACAGCTGGCAAGGAATTACCTTTTTTTAGGCTTATTTTGAACACAGGGAATAAGAAAAAAATCCAATCGGCGATCGCGACAGTTCCTTTAACTCAGGAAGTAAAGGTATATTGACATAATTATACAAAGATACATTGAGCTAATTGTATAATTAACTCAATAGATAAATAGACCAAGGAACTCAGGAAAATTCCTTAAACTAGAGGGAATAAGCCGCTCTCTAGAAAAAATAATGTTGCGCTCATTTTTGAGACTTGTAGTCCCAGACGTGAAATTCAAAGTGGAGAACTCACAGAAACTATCTTTGCTGCTAAATTCGCCCTGTTGTGGAAGGAACTGCCCCTTCCGTTTATCAAGATGCCAATCAGTTCTTTGCTAATACCTTCCCCACAGATGGAATTAAACCCTAATTCGAGAAGTATTTGCACGGTTAACGGGAAATGAGGAAGGCTCATCGGTTATTCGCTTAGAAACTAGCTTCGGTGGGGGAAAAACTCACGACGCGATCGCGCTTTGGCACATTTGTCAGCAAGGGCGGAACATTCCTGAATTAGACCGCTTCACCGATCATCTGAAAATCATCCCCTGATTATGCGACCCAAGTGGCAGCGATTGATGGACGAGATTTAGACCCTATTAATGGCATTTATCACAAAGACACAGGAATCACCACTTATACGCTTTGGGGAGAAATTGCCTATCAAATTGGAGGGGTTCGCGGTTATGATCTCCTCAAAGGATCCGATGAAAGTGGCATCAGTCCAGGAACTTCCGTTATTGAACGC
>NZ_CP042328.1 GCF_007904085.1 Euhalothece natronophila Z-M001 | reverse complement strand
AATTGAAAGAGCGTTACGGAATTAAGAAACAAGCAGAAATCAATCGTAGAAAGCATTTAGGGATTAAGCCCACTAAAATAGAGGGGTTTATTATGTGACAGAACAGCAATTAAAACTCCTAGATGCCCTAGACCATTGGATTACGAATCAGGGCGGGAAAATGGCAGATTTTGATTCCAGTCTAGCGGTGGACTCACTAGACTCTACCAGTGGACACGATAGACTTGCCCGATCTAAAAACCAGGAACTGGTTTATCAAGAAGCAAGCCTTATTGAAAACACAGAAGAAACTGAAAACCAACCAAATTGGGAAGATTTGATCCGATTGTTAGCAGATCAATTACAACCAGCTAGATCACCCCTTCAAAACTGGCGAGAATTAGAAGAGGCTTGCGAAAAAGGTTGGTTATTAACAACCCAACAAGTCTATGAGTTAGTTGGCTCTAAACCACACGGAGCAACATGGGAACGTGGGGCGTTTATCTTCACCAAAGCGGGAAAGATAGGACGAGAAATAGCTTGGGAAATTGAAAAGAAAGTTTAGGTCATTAAATGGAGAAATTCAGCGATTGGAGGATCAAGCCTTCGAGTTTATATTTTTATGGGCGCGATGTGGCTTAGTTACCGAAGCGCGATCGCGATCAGTTTCACTCCCATGTTCTGTAAGTCTGTAAGTTAACAAGTCTGTAACTCTGTTTATATGATCGTGTTTTGTCAAGCCTTTTGCATTGATCATCAGGGCAAATGGCGAAGCGCGATCGCGCTAAAAGCTCGATCAGTGGAGAAGTTTAGGGATTTTTTGATCAGAAGGATCGCCTAAAGTCCCGCTAGATAGTTGTTTCAGTTCCCCAATCGCGTCCTTCGTCAATACCAAAGTTAATCCAGTGTTCTAGAGCGCTAGACATCTCATCGTCTTGCACGGCTTGTTCTACATCTGAATTCGCTCCCAAGTAGCTTTCGGCATCAAACTCTAGTAACTCTTGTGTGGAAGCTCGATTTTCTTCTAAACCAAATAAGACAAAATGTTCAATCCTGAGCCGAATCATCATTTTCTACCGCGTCTAGAACATCAGAATGCTCATTCAAGTAGAAGGCTTCATCATAAGGAAGATTGCTTCCTTCTCGTCCTTCTTGAAACCATAATTGAGATAGTGGTCAAGGGCACTTTGTAAATCTCATCTTCTACTGCATCAGCCACATCTGAGTTTTCACTAAGATAGCTAGTCGGGTCAAAGTTTTCTAAACTTCTGTTGGGATTCGATTTTCTCCCAATCCAAATTGCTGAAAATGGTCTAATCCTGAGTCAAAATCATCATTTTCCACTGCTTGCAGAACATCTGGATTTTGAGCAAGGTAGAGTGATTCGTTAAAGATAGATTCTGAGTTGACTGCAAGGGAATGTCAGGTAAATCTGCTTCGGGTTCAGGCTCAGGTTCAAAGCTATCTCAGTATCACCTTCTACTTGTTCGGTGAGAAATTCTCCATCCGAGTAATCTCCTTCTAGGTAACAGTGGAATCAGTTTCCCCATCATCGTTAGCGTCAATTTCAAGGATGGCTGACCCTTGAGTTACTGTTAGGTTCTCTTGGTTAAAGGTAGCGTCTATAACCTTTAAGAGATCATCAGTATCAAGCCACAACCGTATCTTGTCAAGTTGTTCTACTGTCCCCTGTACGGTATTTGCTCCTCCTGCGGTTAAGTCATAAAGATCAGGGGCTATGCTACCGGTCATTGTATCATCGCCACTACCTGCAATGAATTCAGTAGGAGTATCAGGAGCAGAAGGTTCAAGCTCTTCTCCCTCATCTCCTGCTTCGATGGTTTCTGGTTCAGGTTCTGGGTCGGGGTCAGGTTCTGGGTCGGGTTCGGGTTCAGGGTCGGGGTCAGGTGCAGGATCAGGTGCAGGGTCAGGCTCGGGGTCAGGTTCTGGGTCGGGGTCAGGCTCTTCGCTCATCAACTCCTCAACCAAATCACTGAAGTTCAAATCAATTAAGTTCTCTTCATCATTTTCAATCACTTCTTCAATACTCAGGAAAAATTTTTCTAAATCTCACTATCGATAATCTCATTAACACTTTGTAAGAAATCTTCTAAACTATTAGGAGCATCATCAGTAGTCAAGCTAAGTTCTTCTCCACTACTATTAGGCTCATCACCAATAGTTAAGCTAAGTTCTTCTGCAGTAAAGAAGAAGATACGCAAAATCTCAGTCTCTTCAATTTTTTGAGAGACTTGACTAGAAGTTTCTATAAAGTCTTCAAGAAGAGAAGACTGATTGGTTATACTAAGTTGTCCCACAGTAGACAAGAATCTATCTAAAAGGACAGATTCATTTTCATCAACTGCTTCGATAATTTCCTCAGAATGATCAAAGAAGTTTTCAAGAAGGGAAGCATCCTCAAAAGCTGAAATAATCTCTTCAACAGCAACAAATAATCTCTCTAAAGTAAAGGGATCACCAAACTCAAAATTTGATCAAAATGTTATCGAAGTCCTCTTCTAAAGAGGGAAAGGTTTCATTAAGAGTGTTTTTAACCTCACTTCTCTGCTCGTCAATTAAATTGCTGTTAATAATTAACTCATCAGTGATATCTCTGAAATTAAAATCACTTAAATCGTCATCACTTTCAATAAAGTGATTAACGTCAGCCAAAAAGTCCTCTAAAATCTCAGCATTATCAAAGCCAAAAATCAAGAAATCGTCAACGGCGGTAAAGAAAGTATTGATAGGAAAGTCTTCGTCACTCTTTCAATGAGGTCATTAGAAGTCTTAAGAAGTTATCAACAAGATCGTCGGGGTCATCGAAAGAATTATTAAGTTCCTCCGCTAATCTATCTTGTTCCTGCTCAAACTCTTCATCAATTGGCTCATCAGGTTCATCTTCTTCAATTTCCACGTCAAAGCTAACGGGGTCACTCTCCACTCCCAATTCACTTGTGGCTACCACTTCTAATTCAAAACTCTCTTCTCCTTCTAACGCTTCACTATCTTTTACTGTAACTACACCATCCTCATCAATGGCAAAGGGATAGTCCTCAGTGAAGCTATAGCTAATGGCTTCGTTATCCCCATCGGGGTCAATGGCTTCTACGGTAAAGACTTCTGTACCATCAGTGACGGTTTCAAGTATAGAAAAGGCTTCGTCTTCAGGGGTGATTTCTGGTGGGGGGCTATCAATGTTGATGGTGACATCAGCTTCACTGCTGTTTCCGAATTCATCCTCGGCTTCCACTGTGTAGTCGAATTCCCCGAGTTCTAATTCTTCTACAGAAGCAATGGTAAATGTTCCATCGTCATCAATAGCAAACTCACTTACATCTTCGGGTAGGCTAAGAGTAAAGTTATCTCCTTCGGGGTCACTGACGGCAATGGTTCCCACTTCATCGCCGTTTTCAGCATTCCCTAATTCAGCAATAGTAAAGCTATATTCATCTTCATCGAATTCGGGGGAAGGTTGGGGTCAATTTCTACGGTAAAGGTTTCGGTACTGCTAGCGCCGAGTTCATCAGTGGCTTCTACTTCTAACTCAAAGCTGTCATCGGCTTCTAACTCTTCACTATCTGCCACTGTAACCACACCATCATCAATGGCAAAGGGATAATCTTCAGTGAAGCTATAGGTAATGGCTTCGTTATCCCCATCGGGGTCAGTAGCTTCTACGGTAAAGACTTCTGTGCCATCAGTGACGGTTTCAAGGATAGAAAATGCGTCTTCTTCAGGCGTAATTTCTGGAGGTTCATTTCCCATCACTGATAAGCGATACTCACCAGTGCTACCTTCTGCTGGGTTGTCTCCGGTTACGGGGTCGTAATCTCGCGCATTTTCACTGGCTCCGTTGACTCCAATATAATACTCTTCCCCTTCTTGGAGTGAGGTTTCAATACTGGGGTTGCCACTATAGTCAATTTCTTCTCCATCGGCATTAAATAGCCGTAAAAATGGTGATAGCCCCCCCTGGCCCTAAGTCAACCCCTTCTGCTTCAATGACAAAGTCTTTATCGGCTTCGGGAACTAAGCGATGGAGGTCAACATCTTCCGCCCCAACTCGTAGGTCATTATCAATCCCAATACGACCAATTTGAGGCTCATCTTCGGTAATGGTTTCTACGGCTTCTGAGTCAATGGTGTGATTTCTCAGGTCGTTAATGACTTCTTGTTGATCAAGAAAGTCGAGATTCAGATTATATTCTCCCGTGTCGCCGCTAGTGCCACTTCCTAGTTGATAAGGATCAAACTCACTATTGCCCCATCCTGAGATGGCAACATAATAGTCGGTGTCGGGTTCAAGTTCTAATAGCTGGCGAGTATCACCGGGTTGAACATCTCTTGCAATCGCATTTCCCTCTTCATCAAAAACTTGGGAAACCAGTTCTACTGGATCTGAGTCAGAGGAGGTGGCTTCTACTGATAAAACCCCTGGTTCATCAAGGTTAATTTTCTCTAGGTCAACATCCTTGTCGCCAACTTCAATTAATTCCCCTTCTTCGTTAAAGTCTTGGCCAATGTATCGGGTTTCATCTTCAATGGGAAGGGAAATGGGGTCAGTGGCTTGGATAATACTGCCGTTGAGGTCGTCGTTAACAAATTGAACGCTTAAGTCATAAAGAACATCCTCTTGAATGGGATCAGGGCGGTCATCTAAGGTTTCGGCATCATAGTCGTTGTTATCGGGTTCAGATACGCCAACATAGTAAACTTCGCCACCTTCGACCTGGGCAGAAATAAAGCTATCAGTTTCATGTCCAACAAAGGTGTCATTACGATAAACTAATCCTTCTTCGCTGTCTAGAGTTTCGTTTTGTTCGGACAGAACTTCGTTTTCAAAGACTCCATTTTCATTGGCATAAAGTTCGTTACCATCTTCATCAAACACTCGTAGGTAAGTTTCTGCTGGGTTATCTTCGTAGGGGGTGTTGATATTGGCTAGAAGTTCACCGTCATCAGGGGCTGTGACTCGAAATAAGTCCACGTCTGATAAGGTGACAGGAATTTCCTCTTCTCCATCTGTGCCTAAAACGCCATTAAAGACAAAGGGATTCTGATAATTCCCTAAAGAGACATCATTGGCTCCTGATAAAGTCCCTGTGGGGTCTTCATTTTCTAAGTTAAAGGAAATGCTATAAGCGCCAGTATCACCTTCAGTTCCACTATTAGCGAGGTTGGGATCATAGTCTTCATTGCCAGCGCCACTTACTCCTGCATAATAAGTGCCAGGGTCAAGTTCGAGTTCAAGTTGGGAGTAGTTTCCTTCACCACTGTTGTCATCAACAGCAATTTCTTCTCCATCTTCATTGAAGAGACGCAGATAGGTATCCATGTCTTCTTCTTCTGGAACTGAACTGAGTTCAATGGTGGTAATCCCGTCCGATTCCACCTTGAATTCGTACATACTGACTTCAGTGTCGTTAATTTCTCCTTCTGTTCCTTCTTCTCCGAGGCGATTGCTATGAGTTGCTGTGCTTAAACCATCTAGTGAAGAGGCAAAAGTGGCTCCTGCAAAGGTTCCACCATAATTGATGGTGTTTGGAAGAAGTGCGTCTGGAGTATCTGGGAAGTCTCGATCAACAGTGTTTTCAGATATATGTTCTCGAACTCCCTCAATAGCGTTATAGGCATTGATGCGAGGAAATTCTTCTCCTGTTACTGGTAAAAGGTTTTTACTTCCAAGCAGAAAATTAGAGTATGAAGCAGGACTTCCATCATCGGTTATGGTATCAGCAGTGTTGTGAAGAATCTTAGCAATGGTATCAGGGTCTAGAGTAGTCCCCCCTGTCATTCTTGCTACATCCTGCATTAAGCTAACTAGACCACTGACGTGAGGAGCCGCCATACTGGTTCCAGCTCTCTCACCTGTAGGGGATGATGAAAGTCGCAACCAAGAGGTTGGCTCTGTACTGTTAATCGTTGCACCAGGGGCAAATAAGGTTGTATCAGTGGAATCCCCCTGATGAAGACGATTACTAAATGCGCTAACGAGATCGGCTTTAGTATTATCATGGTAAGCAGCCCCTCTGCCTCTTGGTCCGTAGCTCCCTTCATCTTGCTTAAAAACAGAACCTACATTTAAGGTAGAATCGATAGCAGGGAATCGTACTCCTTGTTCTTGATGGTCAGCATACTCATTCCCTGCAGCTCCAACTAGAGTAATGTTATTGTTTTCTAACTTCTGCCCCAGTTCCCACGGCTCAGGGGTTTGAAAAAATCCCCCAAACACCAAAGACATATTCACTACATCAATGCCATACTCCTCGTGATTATCCTTTACCCATTTAAGGGCTTCTTCTAGGGCTTGAAAATTAGGATCCTCGTCCTCCTCAACTCCCAGTCCTAAAAGGCTCCCCCCTGGTGCTACTCCAATGTCATCCTCGCTAGAGCCAACGGTTCCTGCAACATGGGTTCCGTGTCCGGTAGCATCATAGCTATCCCTTGGATTATCTGTAAACGAGGTGTTCTCAACAAAATCTTTAAATCCTACAAAGTTATCTTCTAAGTAAGGATGTGAACCATCTAAGCCACTATCAATAACTGCAGCAGTTGAGTTGCTACCGTCTAAGTTTGAGTAAAAAGGATCGCTGCGTAGAACGTCTAAGTCAATGAGATCAAAGGCAGCATTTCCAGTGGATTCGACTTCATGTACCTCGAACTCTTTTTCAAGAATATTATTATTGGTATCGCTTTCTTCAATATTATCCTCGTAATCAATCTGTAACTCTAAGCTATATTCTTCACCTGGCTCAAGAGAGCCTAAATTAATGTCTTCAAAGGCATAAAATCCATCTACAGGAGAAAAAGCAATTTCCTCTTCAAAGACAACCTTACTTTGCCCATCACCCATTAAAAGCAGTCTTGTGTTGTGGCTATCAGCGCCTATTGGTGCTCCTTCATTACGATAAGCAAAGTTAGCATAGATATTGTCATTATTTTGTTCATGTAAGAAACGAGTATTTTCCCTGCTTCCAAATTGATTAGTAATAACAATTTCATCATCCCAGCCGTCTGGTTGATAAGGAGTTAGGTTAGGAAGTGATGATCCAGTAAACTCGACTGAAAATTCTTCTGGTTCACTGGTGATTCCTGTTTGTTGCTCTTCAACAATGATCTCGAAGTCAAAGCTGTCGCCCTCTTCTACTGTTTCTTTTTCTTCGAGGCTGACTTCGCCACTGTTGGGGTCGATGCTAAGTTCGGGGATGTCATCGGCTATGGAAAATTCAAGGTCGTCTTCTTCACTGTCTTCTGGGTTGGCTTCTACAGTGAAGAGGGTGTCTCCCACTGCTACGGTGTCAAGATCAATAGAAAAAGGGTCTTTAGAGATGACTTCGGGAGCGGTGGGGTCATCGTCAACAATGGCGGCAAAGGCATTACCACCAGGGTAAATATTTTGAGGATTATTTAATTCTCCATCAGGGAGGCCAGAACCACCATCTTCACCAGTAAGGTCGGCGCCACCAGAACGGTGTCCCCAAGCAACCACCGAGCCATCTTCTTTTAGCGCTGCAAAGGCTCTCTGATTGGAAAATATCTCTTGAACATTATTTAATTCTCCTCCTGGTACTCCTATAGCTCTGTCAGCCTCTTCACCAGTGAGGTCTCCCCCCCTGCTAGCATCTCCCCAAGCGACCACTGAGCCATCTTCTTTTAAGGCGGCAAAGGCTTCATAAGTAGAAAATATCTCTTGAACATTATTTAATTCTCCTCCTGGTACTCCTATAGCAGGAGGGTAGACATCTTCGTTGCCAATGAGATCTCCACCCCTCCTAGAATCTCCCCAAGTGACAACTGAGCCATCTTCCTTCAGAGCTGCAAAAGCTTTACGAGTAGAAAAGATATCTTGAACATTATTTAATTCCCCATCAGGGACACCAGTAACCTCCTCACGTTCCTCACTCAGATCGCCACCTAGCCAAGAGTCTCCCCAAGTGACAACTGAGCCATCTTGTTTCAAGGCGGCAAAAGCGCCCTCAGTAGAAAATATCTCTTGAACATTGTTTAATTCTCCTCCTATTGCCTCAGAGGAGTTGCCACCATAGCGAGAGTGTCCCCAAGTAACCACTGAGCTATCTTCTTTCAGGGCAGCAAAGGCATTGCTAGTAGAAAAAATTTCTTGGACATTGTTTAATTCTTCTCCGGGCACTCCCGTTGCTCTGTCATGCTCATGAAGGGAGCCTTGGTCTTCACCAGTGAGGTCACCGCCACCCCTACGGTGTCCCCAAGCGACCACTGAGCCATCTTCTTTTAGCGCCGCAAAAGCTCCACCAACGAACAGACCACTAGCAGAAAAGATCTCTTGGACATTGTTTAATTCTCCTCCTGTGACTCCTGTTGCACGATCAAATTCGTCTTCTTCACCAGTGACATCTCCACCACTGCTAGGATTTCCCCAAGCCACAACCGAGCCATCTTTCTTCAGCGCAGCAAAAGCCCCACGACTATTAGAAAAGATGTCTTGGACATTATCTAATTCTCCTCCCGGCACTCCTATAGGCCTGTCGTCTTCTTCACTAGTGAGGTCGCCACCGCTGCCAGCACTTCCCCAAGTAACAACTGAGTTATCTTCTTTCAGTGCTGCAAAAGCACTTTGAGTAGAAAAGATATCCTGAACATTGTTTAATTCTCCTCCTGTTGGGTTAGAAGAGTCCCCACCCCAAGTAGCATGTCCCCAAGTGACCACTGAGCCATCCTTTTTCAGTGCGGCAAAGGCATTACTTTCCTGAGTAGGAATGATATCTTGGACATTATTTAATTCTCCTCCTGGCACTCCCGTTGCTCTGTCGTCCTCTTCACCAGTGAGGTCGCCACCACTGACAGAAGCTCCCCAAGTGACCACTGAATTACTTACAGAATCATCCGACTGTTCGACAACAATTTCTTCCCCCTCTACTTCAATCGTCCCCTGATCATCCGTTTCCCGTAGCGTCTCTAATTCCGTCTCCGTTAACTCTTCTCCCAATGCCAAAGCAGAGAAAATTGCTCCCTCATCCCCTGGGGTATTCTCTTCATTCACCACGTTATCCAGATGATGTCCTAACTCCTCTGTTAGCACTGCCATTACTCTATCTTCACTCGCTGAAGCTAACCAATCCTCATTCAGGTAAATCGTTTCATTACTGCGAGCATACGCTCCCGCCGCTCCTGATATATTAGAATCAGATAACACCTCAATTTCTGGCAGTTGGGAAAAGTCTCCTTCTTGCCACTGACTGACTAATGTTTCTAGTGAGTCGGGAGTGTCGTCTAAGAGTAGTGCGTCTTGGGCGGCACTAATTAAACGTCCACTGGTTGCGGCTTCCGTGAGAAATTCTTGCCAAGTGTTAAAAAGAGGGTCAAAGGAAAATTCTAAATTCGCAGGATCAGACATTGACTTAACTCCTACTACAAGGTAAATGAAGATCAGGGGGAAAACTAATAACTAAAATAGCAAATTCAATTAAATCTATGCCTTAGAGGGGAGTGTAATTGTGATTGCTATTAGCGAACAGTTTTTAAGTTTGTGTAGAGAGTCTAAAAATCCTGAACTGATTGTGAAGAGAGGGTTACAAGACTTTCACTCTAATTTTGTGAGAAAATCTTTTTTGATCAAATGAGTTACTGAAAAGCCCTAGAAAGATGTTTTTTTCTGATTTTCTGTATGAGGGGATTTTAAGTGATAGAACGAAAATATTAATGATTAGAATGTAAATCAGTTAAAATACTGTTTTGATGAGAGATTTGGCAACTTTTGGGTCACTTAGGAATTACTGAGGGTCAAATGGTTACAAAACTTCATATTAAGGAAGTAATGATTACCAAAAATCACGGGTCTAAAGCCCCGCCGTTTAGGGCGTTCTCTAATATAAACCAAAAGGAAAGTGGATAGATTACCCTTATTACACCAAGCAAAGAAAAAATTAAGGAGACAAAATTCATTTTAACTTACCAAAGCATAAAGTTTCCAAATTAATTGATAACTATTTAATTGTCTTTACTTTCGTTATATTGATTAAATTCAAATCGCTATTGAAGATTCAATCAAAGATCAGTTTGATGATGTTGTTATGTTAATCCTAAAGCAATATAGGGATGATTACCAATCTTTCATTTTTGTGTAAAACTCACTAGCTTTTGGAAGATACTGAAAGTGATATTGAAAACGTTCTCCCATTTCTGATTTGTTTGATTGATATTATATTTCGTGATTATTAAATTTTGATCGTTTATATATAGAGTTTAAATTATAGTAAAATTTTACTCCATAGACGTTTACTTTGGTAATGTGATCGTTTTTTCCTCTTCCTGAGTCTGACTACTTGCTATTTTGCCTTCACTTCTCCCTTTTTATTCGATGTTAATACCTATAATTATGTAATATAAACTGCTTATTAAAATGCTTGAGATATATTTTTTTAGTGATTTAGTTAGCTTGAATTTAGTGATATTATAAATTTAATCTAGTTATAAGGGGGTATAACTGCTATATCTCTTGCCATGACTGGTTTATAGCCATTATTATGCGAAATTATAGTTTTATGATTACCATCCCTTTTATATTTTTTTAAGGTGGGGCGCGATCGCGTTGAACTTTAAAAATTCCCCCCTTTTTGTTGTCATACTTTTTGCCTTGCTTGCGGGATCAAGTAGAAAAAAGAGGAGGCATGGGGGGGAAGAGAAGAGATAGGCAAGCAAAAAGAGAATCCTGAAAAAAAAGTCATAATAAAATTGTGATTGATATAAAAAGTAAATAACTATGTAAATAACAAATGTGATTTAAATAAGATAAAAAATGTAAATAAAATAAAACCCCAGAAAATTGGGGATTGGGAGGGGTTGATTAAAATGTTCTAGGTGATTATAGCGATCGCTGATTAGCTCATATTGAGATTAAAGGTTTCTCCTTCTTTAATTTGGGGGATATGGCTAGATCAAACTGTTGCTAGACCTTTTTCAGTGGGATGTGGGGTTGCGACCCATAGGGCAGGTTCGCAAAGCTCTATTAGGTTATTTAGTACAGTGTTGTCATTGCCTGAGATAATAACGCCCATAGAAAAAATAGAATTTGTTAGAGAGGGGTCTGAATCCTCAGAAAATTCAATAACTTGATAATTTACCTCTGCTTTTTTGCAGTATTATTGTTATAAACATAAAACTTATAAAGTAACTTATGTATCTTTAGCTAGCTATATCCTTTGCTATATAGGGAATATAGATATTATTTTTATTAATTGATTTTATTTTTATCTTAAATTTATACGAATAGCTTGATTAAATCATAATATAAATCAGTTTGGTAGCAGTAGGGAGTAAAAAGGGGAGTTGACGTGAATCCTCCATATTTTGGAGTTTTTTGCAGTTTGCTTAGGATTTTTCTCAAATTTTGGTGTGTGATTTTAATCATTTATGGTAATTCCTTAATGACAATGGTAGATGAAGATAGATCAGGGTAGATCAGGGAGTATCATGGTAGATAAGGAATCGCCAATCTTATTGAGTCGTTCAAATACCATTGATAAAAGAAGGTTATTTTTGGTCATATCATGGTGAATAATGGTAACTTATGGTATTAAAAGGAAAATAATGGTATCGCTTGTTTGTCGTAAATCACATAATTATAAGATTTTTGTTATGAAAAAGAAAGGATGGAATCACCTATGAGTAATACCACAATATATATTAACTATAAATCACAAGCAAAAGTAAATAGTAAGCGAGGAAAGTTGTTTAAGTACCTTAATCAAATAGAATCTGGGGAAAGAAATGCAATGATTTGCCATGCGATCGAAAAGTATTATTATCCTGAACTTATATCAGAATTTGAAGATATTTCAGAGCAAGAATTAAAAGTGATGGCAAGGCGTTCTATAAGTGACTTATGGGGTCAAATACATAGTTTGGCAATTCTAGCAGGGTTGGATGTGGAAGAGATGCTAGGGAGAAGGGTGAACTCGGTTGGGGAAGCAAACCCCCCATCAACTGTAGAATTGAGCCAAGAGTCAAGTGAAGAGTCAAGTGAAGAGTCAAGTAAGGAAGGGGAAAAGGAGAAAAAAAGAGAAAAAACAAAAACAGAGTTAATCATGGAAGCGAGAAAGAGAGATACAGAAATAAATTTTCCGATAGATGATGATAGAAATGCAGATGGGGAAGAGGCATTAAATGATATGATAGAATCTTTTTAGATCAAACATGAAAAAATGTTGAAGATAGAAAGAGATTAAGCAAGAAAACAGTTAAAAAAGTAAGTAAAAATTAGATCATAACATAGCTACAGAAACAGGGACTCAATTATTAGGACTGTAAAAAAAAATCCCCCTAAGTAATAATAAGGGGGAGTCTGACTAAAGTTAAGATTGAACTAAACTATCTAGGCGTTTCTGTCTGTTAGAATCAAAATGATAACCTCTTTATGCTCTAAATCATCTAATGAAAAGACTTTGGTATAAATCTTTTCATCTGGGAAACTCGAAAACTTACTTTTGATTTTCTTTGGTGTTTTTTTGGAATTATTTTTGAGGTAATAAGTATCAGGCTTACGGCCTTTTCCTTGTTCGCGATCTACTTGGTTTTCTTCGAGTAGTTCCATCAATCCACTGTAGGTAGCAGATTCGGAATAGTCGATTGCTTGAGCAATTTGTTTGCGTGTACCGATCAGGTTATGTTTTAAATAATTCAATATTTTTTCTTTTTTATTCATATATTTTTTCTCCTTTTAAATTGTTATTTTTAAGACATAATCAAGTCATTAATGGTCAGCGATTATTTTTCTAACCTTTAACTCAATATTATTTATTTATTTATTTTATTTTCAGGCTAATTCCTAATACCATCTTGAACCAGATAGGAGAATCATTCAAGCTAATTTCTAATCGGTGGATGCACTTGACCTGATCATTTTTTGATGATTCCAACATCCACTAAGCTATCTAAGATTAATCCAGCAAACTTATCTAAATCGCCACGACAATGTTCATAAGTTAAAAGCGCGAGGTCGCCATAGTACAAGGCGTTTGGAGAAGGCTTCGCGTTTACTAGAGTCACTTTGATTGATTCCCATATATTATTAATAATCTCGCGTGACCACTTAAGCTACCTCCTCATAGGATTCTATTAATTCATTAATTAAACTTCTCGCCAATTCATTCGTGACATGGGGATGAATTGCTCTTAAATCATCTACCGATTTTTGCACGTCATCTTTAGCTAACAGGTTAAAGAGAGTCCTATCCTTATTGCCGTAGAATGGGATAGAATCATCATTGATATAATTAATTAATGATGTAAGGCGTTTAGGGAAGTTAACCACATTCCGAGGCTTAAGGTCGTCATTAACCTTCTCTAGCCAATGGGAGAAGATAACATCTTGCTTGTCGGTTATCCGTTCGACTGTGTAAACTCGTTCTCGTCCCTCATTTTTCCCTTTCTGGTAAGAGAAGGCTAACTCATACCCAACGCGGTTAAGTATCTTCCCTAAGTTTCTGATTGGTGTTTCCTTATCGGATATCGTTAAATTCAGGAACTGCTTAACGGTGGTCTTGGCATTTTTGTTCTCACAAATGTCTTGAATATGTTGCCACCACCAATCAATCGAGCTATTAGTTACCTCCTCTCCTTCCATGGCTATAATTTCAGGGATTCTTAGAGCTTCTAGCACTTGCACTTTAGCTTGGTTCTGAGTGCGGTTAAAATCGGGTGAGTAGCCTTTTCCTCCTGTCGTATCAGCGTATTTTTTAGCCTTCTGGTGGTCAGCTTCCTCTACCTGATCGCGTCCCACTGTAAGCCAAAATAGGAGGGATAACTGAGGATAAAGCCCGTCGTCGTCTTGTTCAACTAATTCCTTGTCAGCTTCCACACCATAGCGCTTTTCCATTTTCCCTTTTCTTAATTGGTAGCGTTGGGAATCGGTTAATTCATGTTTGGATTCCAGCTTGGTAAGTTCCTCATCGGAAGGGGTTTCAATTTGCGCGATCGCGCTGGTTTCCTTGTCGTAGTTGATGTCTCTTGTGGTGGTAACTGTTTTCCCTAGAGGTTTCTTATCATCTTTCTCGATATCCTGCATTTGGATAATTTCATATCCTTCCCTTTTCAACCCTTCCAAGACAATTTCACGATACGCTGATAAGCCTAAATTATGGTTGGCAACATAGCTACAGTAAGCATTAACATGGTTTCCGAAGGAATCAAACTCTAAAGCCTCATTGTCTAGCTTGGTCAGGTTGCAAATGTTCCGTTTGGTAACTGATTTATTAGAGCGTTTGACGGCTCGGGGTTCGGTTTCGCCGCCACTCATAAAGCCAACGCCAATGGGCTTAAAGTAACAGTGGCGAGGGATATCATCCCTTAATCGTGCCAAGAATTGACGGGTGCTGTTTTCTGATTGCGTTCCCTGATTGAAACTGTAAACGGCGGTGAAATGATTTTCAACGTCAATGCTTATGCCAGTTCCTAGCACGGGGGTGTAAATTACCACATCATAATCTTTAATTGCCTGATTGATCAGGTTGGCAATCCCAAAAGCCTCATGCTCGGGATTAGCAACGGTTTCCGAGTCAATTCGTAAAACCTTCAGATGGGGATATCTTGTCTTGATGTAGGTTTCTACTGTCTGGCTTCCCCACTTGGAACTTGCTCTTTGGGCATCTATGGGAATCAGCACTTTAGAATCTGGATCATCTAATTCTAAAAGAAGGTCATGTAATAGAGCTTCTGGGGAAGGATAATTATAAAGTTTTCTCCCTTTAGCAGGTTGAAAATCATTAACAATAACCTTCTGTTGACAGTGACCAGTGAGGGAAGAGATATAATTGAGACCGCGATCGCTGAGGTCAGCATCGGATAAAATAATCTGTTTGGCATTCTGGCAAAGGGTAGAAAGGTTGGCTAATACTTCCGTGCGGTGGTTAGCTACATCTGTCCCTGTACTGATGAGGGTATGGGGAATCATTTGTTCTACCTCATCAATAATGAGAACAAAATCATCCCAGTTATGAGGATTGAAGTTAACCTGACTATTACTGTGGAGGGAATCAGAACATAACGCTAACCCTAAAACTCCCCTGGTATCAGATACACGGAAGTTATAAGCGTTATCAATGCCAAACCGTTCCGATAAGGCTTCTACTAATTGGCGGCGGTGGGATAAGAGGAGAACAGGGATTCCAGCGTTGATATACTCTTGGACATAATCGCCAATTGCTTCTGTTTTGCCAGTTCCCTTTGGTGATTTAATTCCAAGGATTTTGGCAATACTATCAATATCATCCTTGGTTAGGAATTGTTTATTTAATCGCTGGTCAACATGGCTTAATTTTTGATTCCAGTAAAGCCATGCTGATAATGACAGCCGTTGTTCATAAACCTTCTTAAACCAATTAGCACCATTAAGCGCGATCGCGTCATCAATCCCTTTTCCATCTTCGGGTTTCCAGTAAAGGATGCTAACCTTGCCACCATTTTTGCTGAGAACCTTCCCTAATACCTCTTGGGCGAGTTCAACATTGCGACGGGTGCTGGCTTTCTCATCCTCATCAAAGGCAAGGAAAAATTCTCTTTTAACCTTGCACAGGGGTGTTAAGTGTCGGGTTAGTTCCTTACGGCGTTTCTCTTCTCCCTTAAAGTTGATAAATTTCTCAGCATCCTGATCGATCCAATTCCAGATCCCAGGAACGGCGACGCAAGGATATCCTTGGGTCAGAATGGACGCTGCTTTTTTGTATCCTTCTGTTACTCCTACAGAAACAGGATGAGTCTTAACTGATTCCCAGAAGCCCTCATCTAGTCTGATTAGAACGTTCAGGAGAGTTTTAGAGTCTTCACATTTTAGGTACTCAAAACCATCTTTCTTATTTCGTAGTTTCTGGGAAGTCTGATAAACCTCCTCAATTGCTCCATTCTTACAATTTTCTCTAGTGATGGCTAATAGGCTATTGCTATCCTTAATTTCTTCCTTGTCTATTTCATCCTGTAGCCGTTTGAGAAAATCTTTCTGAAACTCATCATTCTTGCTCTTTGCGACAATTTTGGCACTATCAGCAAAGGACACAAGAGGGGCAAAAATTTCTGTAGCTCTCCCTCTGGGATGCTCGTATTTGATATGCTTCTGCTTCTGGCTATCCCAGCGTGGGTTTTCTGGTTTCAGGGTAATGAAGTCAGAATAACCTCCATTCTGTAAATCAGCCCCCCGAGCACGCCAGCCACCATCATTAAGGAAGCTATATTTATTTAACTCGGAACGGCTAATCCGACCCGTGTTATCACGTTTGATGTTGTCTAGGTCAGCTAATAGCTCGATCGCCTCGTCCCGTGCGCCGTAGGGTTCAACCTTGAGGCTTCTTAAATTAAGCTCAATGATTTCTTCTGAAATCTTGCTTCCTTTCCATTCATTCCGATGGTGAGGGTAGATAAAATTAGCCATTTGCCTCACCTCCCATCATTTGAGCTTGGAGGAGAGGAATCAACCTCCTCCCTCTATCTGGTGGGATTCCGAGGTCTAGTTGGTAAAAGACTTTGCCGTGGGCGGTGAGTAAGAGTTGGGAGGGATTACGTTTGCGCCGTTCCTGTTGGTCGAAGGGGAGGAGAGAGGAAGGTTGAGCGGCGGTGGCTTGATTGTTTTGGAAAGTAAATGCTATCATCAAACTAGTGCTTGTGTTTGGGTTAGGATACTTACACAGTAGCACTACTGCTCCCACCCCCTCAAGTCAGGGGCAGCAGTATTTTCACCAAAACTAACGTTGACCTCCCTCCCACAGTGCGTTTCAGGAATTTTAAAAATTTTTAGGTCATCCAAATCAGGGATTTGCTTTTAAGGTTTAAATTTAAAAAAATGTCATCCCCCTGTCGTATCGGAGAGTGGGATGGTTTTAGAAAATGATAGTTTAATCGGGCTGATAGTCAATTAAATCAGTAATAGTAATCTCAGGGTCTAGATCAGACTTGAGATGGTTAATAGGGTGTTAATTTCTAGCAATTCTCCACTGCTACTTTCTTCAATCTTGTTTGTCTTTCATCTTGGCTTGATCACTGGCGACTATCTCTATCTAAATCATAATTCAAATCATTATTAATCTACTTTTGATGAGAGTTTAAAACGGAAATTTGCATATTACTAGCATCAAAAATTTTAATATCTAGCAATCAGGATTTAGCTGTAAGAGCCTGATTTTTCAGTTGCTAGTTCATTAATAATTGATGGATCGTCCTTCTCATAAATCATTCCTTATAATATAGGACGCGCTTTTAGGATGATTACTCCTTCTAGGGGCTATCTCATAAGTCTTTGGGCGCGAACGTGCTAATCCTGAACCACAAAATCATTAATCTTCTCAGATAGTTCTTCCTTCCCTTTGACGGCGGTTATTATGGGGCTAGCCTTTTCATCGTTAAAGTTAACCACTTGAACTGAATATCCACTGCGCCCCTCATCATCTTCATCATAAAAGAAAGATAGTAAAAAGCTAGTTTCTGGATCATATTTAAAGATAAAATTCTTGACCTGATCTGGAAGAGTGACAACATTTGGAAGGACATAAGAGAAAGGAATATCGCTCGCGCAAGCCACGACCCCTCGCCCGTATTTTTGGTAACACTCCCAAGCCAGATCGCCCATTGTTACCTTCCAATACTGTTCTCGAAGCTCTCTTTTCCTTTGCTTTTGCTTTTTATGTTTAGCTCTTTTACGTTGCTTTCGACTTAGCTTTTCTTCTGGTAGTCCCCCCATTTTTTTTTCTCCGATTTTAACTGTTCCTTGGACTCATTAATAGCTCTATCATTGATTCTAAACAATAAGTCGGCAAAGCTAACAGCGTCTTCCACTGTTTTGTAGTCCAATTTCTGAAAACTCAAGTTACAGCTAAGGTAGCAAATATTAAAATTATTCCAGATCAGACATGGTATTGCTAGCATCAAAATCTTGAATATAGCAAAAAATTTCCCCCTTCCTGCTCTGGAAGGGGGTTGTAATTTTAGGAGGTGTTATCGGTTAGGACTGTCCGCTGGAACCCGCAATGGCTTGTTGATCACCGAAGTTAATTTTTACTTTCTTATTCGCCGCTTCTTCCACTTTCGGTAAGTGTAGCGTCAAAAGGCCGTTGGTGTAGTCCGCCTGTACTTGGTCTTGTTGGATGCCAACGGGTAAACCAATGGTACGGCTGAACTTGCCATATTGGAACTCAGAGCCGTAGCTGTTTTCTCCTTCGTTTTCGCGACGATATTCACCGCTGATGGTTACAGAATCGCGGTTAACTGTCACGTCTAAATCATCAGGATTCATGCCAGGGACTTGGGCTTTCAGTTCTAAATTATTACCAGCATCATTGAGTTCAATCGGAAGTTGACCCCATTGCGGTGTTAGGGCGCGGTCACCTGTCATTTCATTGAATAGGTGATCCATTTGACGACGGAAAGCATCGAGTTCAGTAGCAGGATTCCAACGTACTAGTGCCATAACGCTGTCACCTCCTAATATGAAATATCTAAATGTTTGCTACAGATAAAGCATTGAGAATAAAGTCCCATCCAGTGATCTGAGTAATCACTTGAGAACTTAATTTTGATAAGATTTTGGAAAGTCGCTTTCTTAAATCATCTAAATCGGGAAAGAATTCCCATTTCAAAGGTTTCTTAATTTCTTGCCATAATCGTTCAATGGGATTAACTTCTGGGGAATAAGGTGGTTGGAAAATTAAAATGACATTATCAGGAAGTTGTAACTCTAACCAAGTATGGCAACGACTGTTATCAACTTGTATTAAGTGTAAATCGTCAGGATATTCTTGAGCAAACCAGCTTAAATACTGCTCAAAGCAAAGACCATCAAGATGAGAAAATTCTCTGAAAAAATTCTCTCCCGTTCTCGGTTCCACTAAACCGTACAACCATAAATAATCAAACTTCCACTGTTTTTTTCCTGTCGGTTGAATTCCTTTACCTGTAATTTTTGTATCGTGAAGTGTGATTAACCCGATTCGAGATTCATCTTGGCACCAATATCTAATGTTTTGATATCGTTTAACCTTTTCTGAATTAGCTTCTAGTTGGGTTGTAACAATTTCACTTAGTTTTTTTTAAAAGCTTCCGGTGCTCCCAATTCCTGTTTGCTATGAACTGGACGTGGCACTTTCAGTTTTCCTTCTAAACCATAGCGGACTCGTTTATGAACAGCACTATAACTAATATCAATATCTTGAATTAACTGAAGCCATGTTTGAATTTCCTTATAACTAGAAAATCCTTCTGGATCTTCTAGTTCTTGGATTAATTTTTTTTCTACTGATGGCGTGATTTTAGGGACTCGCCCAGGACTTTTCTTAACTTCTAAAAGACCTTTGAGACCTCCTTTGCGATATTTACTGAGCCATCTTGATACTGTCGTTCGGTGTTTTCCGATTAGGGAGGCGAGCGCGCCGGTACTTCTGACTTGGTTCGTTTTCAGCCAATACAAGACTTGGATTCGTTCTTTGACTTCACTGTTTTGGGAGAAGTTGAGCTGTTTTTTAAGCTCTTGAGCTGACTCGGCAATCTCAATTTTAATGACACCTGCCATAGCTAATCTCGATTACTAACAATCTCTCCCTCTATTTGTAGCATACACAGTTCCATTTCATATAATTTTTGGTTTCAACTGCACGCGCTGCATCAAACTTCTTATTTCACTTATTAATGATGGAATATTGGGGGGAAAGTGATCAGTGGGATTCCCCGAACCTTCCATCTCGTCTGTACCGTAAAGGATTGGAGTGGAGCGCGATAAGCCAAAGCCACTTGCCTTCAGCAATCGTGTTTTAAGAAAATCCTTCCCTAATTTTTATAATTTTTTGTATTTGCTAAGAGCTTCTCTAGCTAAATCACTAACAAAATTATAGTCTTGTTCAGCTTCAAAATTATTATTATCACTCTTATTTTGATTACATTTCCAACACATAATCTGAAGATTACTTACTTCAAAGAGAAGCTCAGGACAACGGGCTTTGTTAACTTTATGATCTAAAGTGACGTAATGGGGATGGAAATATAAACGAGGGAAACGACCAGCATGATTAATATAGTTTTTACCATTTTGAGTTTTGTATTGATAGCCTCTTGAGATGGCTTCTTGTCTGGATTTAGTGGAGTAATTAGCTTTTCCATGTACCATCTTTTTGCCACAAAAAGGGCAAGGCTTGCCATGATAACTTTGCCGATATTCGTTAGGACTAATTAATCCCAACTTTGGATGTTCAATTACTCTTTCATTTTGGTAAGATTGCCAGACCTCATTAATATCCGATCCTCTATAAAGAGCTTTTAGATTATCTTTATTCATTATTAAAATCGTTATAGAATTTGGTATTTGTCAAGAGCTTGATCAGCTAGTTCCTTAACTTTATTATAGTTTGCCTCAAGAATCTCTAATGATTCGCTGGCAACATTTTTGGCTTGTTCAGCTTCTAAAATAGAGTGATTAATCGCGCCTAGCAAATCATGGTTTTTCAGTTTATGGTCAAACAGACTAATTTCTTGACAGAAGTTTTTTAATAATTTCCAAGATTTCTGCACATGAAGCCAACCTTTGTTGCGATAACCTTGGTTACGAAGTTCTTTTTGCTGTGAACGGTCTAGTTTCGAGAAAAGCTCTGTATTTCTCTTTTGCCATTCTCGATAATTTAAGCCGTCGATAAGTTTCATATCTACCTAGTTAGTTAACCCTATTAAACCTTAGAAATAAACTTGCTCCTGATATCCTTCCACACTTGAGCACCATAGTTATTCTGGATATATTTTTGAATGCTAGATAACTGTTTTTGAAGGGTATCAATCCTTTTTTCTAAAATTCTAATTTTTTCAGCTGACTGTTGTGTTGATTCCCTTGCCACATTCTCTATAGTGGAAATCGTATCCCGCAAGTCAGAAGTTGTAGCATTATAATCTTCTTTATGTACCAAATCCTTCTCTAACAGGGTGTTTTGTCGTTCTTTCCCCTCTTTGGATAAAGCATTGAGAAGCCATTTTCCGGCACTGATAATCTCTGAATTCTTGGGGTCGAGGAAAGCCTTTAATTTGTCATTTGCTTCTTTGGTCTTTTGAGCTTGGCAATATCGGTTATAGGTATTTGCAGACTTAATTAATGCCAAAACCTTCAAATTTTTAGCCGCTTCGCTGACCTCTTCATCAGTCATTTTCTGTTTTAAGGCATATTGGGCAATTCCCGAAGCATGACTGATCTGCTTGATTAAACGATTGCGCTCCCGTTTATTCATTCCCCATCTCCACAATGCCTTAAGATATTTACAATCCTATCATTCTGTGATACGAATTATATCAAATTCCCAAACGGTTCTCTTTCATGTTAGGAGATGGTAGTTACAGCGTGATTGCCTTTGGCAAGTAGCTTTGCTACATCGCGCCACCACCAGAATCCTCTAGAATCCATCTGGCTTAAAACTCAGTTTCGATAGGAGTTCGGTTTAATTCGTCGCGATCGCGCCGCCAGTGGGGTAAAAACTGATCCATTAAACTCTGAAAGCGTTCGTTATGATGTCGTTCAAAAAGATGAGTCATTTCATGGACAATGACATATTCTAAACAGGAGGGAGGTTTTTTCGCTAATTCTAAATTTAACCAAATCCTTTGCGCTTGAATATTACAAGTTCCCCATTTGGTTTTCATGCGTTTAACTCCCCAGTCTCTTACCTTCACTTCCATGATTTCTTGCCATTTTTGAATCAGTTTAGGAATTTCGCTTTTTAAGTGTTGGCGATACCAGTTTCTTAAGACTTCTCGCCGTTTTTCTTGGCTACTGCCTTCTCTGACATAAAGGTCGATATACGTTTTATTTCTGATTTCAACTTTAGGAGCGCGATTATAGTAAATTACATTTAATAAATAACGCTGTCCTTGAAAATAATGGCTTTCTCCCGAGACAAATTTCCGTGGTGACTGACGGGGTTGAGCAAGAATTTGCGCTTGATTTTTCTTAATCCAATTTAATCGGGAAATAGCAAACAGGCGTACCGACTCGTCATCCACAGTTAAAGGGGCGGAAATTCGGACTTCTCCATGAGGTGGGTGAACTGATAAATGCAGATTTTTAATTTTTTTGCGGGTGACGTTAATTGTTAAGCCACTCACTTTGATTTGGTGCATTTTAATAGTCGTTTTGGTTCTTAACTAATTCAAAAATGCGGTTCAGCGTTTCTTTGTCATCTAGGTGTTCTTTAATCGCTCTTCTGATTTGACGCTCTTTTATTTTATTGCCTCGCCAGCCGTCTTTTTTATTTGTTTTAATAGCGTGATCAATAGCTAGCGTAAGGCTTTCGTCTTGATCTAAATTGTCATAGAGGGCGCGTTTGGCAGAAGTATCTAGAGAAGGGGGATACTGGGAAGAGTTATGAGGTTGAGTGACTTGTTTACTGAGTTCTATAACCCGTTTCAAGTAAGTTTCATAATCTTGGGCTTCTTGTCTGCGATCTTCAATTAATTGTTCCAACAATTCCGACATTTGCTCGTAATATCGGGGATTAGTAGGTTGTTCCTCAGTGATAATTTTGCGTAAGTTGTTTTCAATGGTTTCAGCCACAGCTTCCGGATTCTCTTTAATCCCGTTGGGTAAAACATCAAGGGCGGGTTCTCCTCGTTCGACAATTAATTCCACTAGCGTCATGTCATCGAGGGCGGTAATGGTTTTGCTATCTTCTGCGCCGATGTAGGTATCAATGAGATGGCGCATGGCGGGTTCATAGGTTTTTAAGTCAATGTAATCACCACTAGCAAGTTTGACTTCTTGACGGGCTTGTTCGTAATGTTTAACTGCGGCTTTGATCTCTGAGGCTTGTTGGGGCGTGTATCCTGCATCGATCATGTCGTTGGCAAGGTTAGCATAGGCACGAACGAGGGAAGCGGTATATTGATAAAGGGTGTGGCGTTGTTGTTCAGACGTTTTGAGGTGTTCGGGATTTTGTTCGGGTTGGTTGGAACCGCAAAAATAACGAATATATGCCGAGGTGTCTTTTGGTTGCTCAACAGGTTCACATAATGCTCTAATTTTCTCTAGCATTTCTTCTAGGCGTTCTTTCCCTTTTTCTACGCGATCGCTGAGTAAGCCTTGAATATCTTCATCGTCAAAATCCTCAAAGGCTTCGCTGGTATAGTCAGCAATAGATTTCTCTAAACTTTTGAACAAGTCTTGATAGTCGATAATGTAACCATATTCTTTATCTTCCCCGTCTAAGCGGTTCACGCGACAAATCGCTTGGAACAAACCGTGATCGCGCATCGTTTTGTCAATGTAGAGATAGGTGGCAGGGGGCGCATCAAATCCAGTTAATAGTTTATTGACTACAATTAACAGTTTCATTTGCGCCGGATTGTTAATAAACTGTTCCCTGACATCTTCTTCAAATTTTTCGGGATCTTTTCCCCCTAACATTTGCTGGTAAATCTCGTATTGCCTAAGTTTTTCCGTGCGTTCTTGTTCTCCAGTGGTTTCTCCTTTGATATCTTGGGGAGATGGTTCGTAAGAAGTGACAATGGCGCATTTAGTAAAGCCTTGATTTTGAAATAGTTCGTAGTAGCGACAGGCTTGATAAATATTTCCAGCAACCAGCATGGCATTCCCACGCCCGCTTTTGAGGCGATCTTTAGTGGCAAAGTCGAAAATAATATCAGCGACAATTTTTTCCAGTCTGGATTTTGAATTAAGGAGTTTTTGCAGGGTTCCCCAACGTTTTTTGAGTTCGGTTTTAGCGTATTCAGTTAACCCTTGGGTTTGCACCTCGAACCATTGATCAATTTTTTCCTGAGAAGTGATTTTTTGTTCCACCCGACGGGCTTCGTAACGTAAATCTAAAACGACATTATCGGTAACGGCTTCATCAAATTTGTAGGTATGGATATATTTGCCAAAGACTTCGACACTTTTGCGTTTATCGTTTTTTAATAAGGGCGTGCCAGTAAATCCAATCAATACCGCATCAGGGAGAATTTGTTTCATGGCTTCGTGGAGTTTCCCCGACTGGCTGCGATGACATTCATCCACAAACACATACATATCTCCCTTTGCTTGAAAGTCTGGCGGGAGACTATTGTTTAATTCTTCGATGTAGCTGTCATAATCAGTTGTCTTATTTTTTCCAAATTTGTGAATTAAGGAACACATCAAAGAGGGGGTTGTCTGATTGAGTTTCTTGATTAAATCTTGCCCGCTTTGGGTGCGAGTGATTGGTTCATCCACTCCAGAAAAAACTCCCTCCACTTGTTTATCCAGTTCATCGCGATCGGTGATAATTAAAATACGAGCATTGGGATTATATTCTCGAATCCATTTTGCTAACCACACCATAGTCAGGCTTTTACCACTGCCTTGGGTGTGCCAAATAATTCCCCCTTTGCCGTTTTTGATATAGTCTTGGGCATATTTAACCCCAAAGTATTGGTTATGACGACAGAGTTTTTTCTTGCCATTATCGAAGACAGTAAAGTTGTGAATGATTTCTAATAATCGCTGTTTGGAACACAGTTGCATTAACCCGCGTTCTAAAGGGTTTTCCAAGTCGTTGCCGAGTGGGGTTTCTTGGTCTTTGTCTTCTCGCCAAGTCAGATAGTATTTTTCAGGGGTTTCAATGGTTCCGTAACGTAAGCCTTGAGTATCATTCCCTGCCATGACTAATTGTTGCGTGGCAAAAAAATGCTCAATAAATTCTTTCTTTTGATTATCCAAGTTTTGACGGATACCTTCTGAGACGCTGACAGTGCTGCGTTTTAATTCCAGCACGCCTAAAGCAATGCCGTTAATATAGAGAACAATATCAGGGCGTTTCGGATGTTCGCCTTTAACCGCCACCTCTTCTGCGATCGCGAAGTGATTATTTTCAGGCGTATCCCAATCAACTAGCCAAACTGTTTCGGTATTAGCCCCAACTTCGGGTTTAACTTTAATGCCGTAGCGAAGACTGCTGTAAACCGTTTTGTTTAAGTTGTAGAGATTTTGACTCTGGTTAGTAACCGTTTTCTGAAATTGCGCGATCGCTTTTTTGATTAAGGTATCGCTGTAGCCTTGTTGTTCCAGAAATGGACGGAGATAGTCGGGTTCAATATTACGGTTATTTTCGCGATACTGCCAATTTCCTAAATAGCTGTAGCTAAGGTAATCTTGGAAAAACTTGATAATGCGGTTTTGGGTAGTCCGTTCTATACTTCCGACATCTGACATGGGGGATTCATTTTTAAACTTCTAATTTTTGGTTTCTCGTCCCAGTTCGCTATGGCGTTGTTATCTACCCTTATTTTAATCGCGTTTTTCCCGTAAGAAGTTCTTGCATCATGCCCTGCTTCATCGCTTGATATTTGTCTCGCTTTTTCTCTAAGGCTTCAATTTCGGCATCCATGTCGCTTAATACTTGCGCGATCGCTTTTTGTTCAGCTAGGTAATTGGGAACAGATAAATTAAAGTTAACAATATCATTTGAATTAACAGCTGTAAATGTACTTCCCTGACCAATTGTTTCCCAAATATCTTCTTTAAATGTCATTAAATAAAACAAATATAGTTTATTGATATTTTTAGCTTTAAATAAACAAGCACCTCTTCCAAGACAAGAATCATAAGAAGCAATACCTATTGCACCAATTGGCGCACGAACTGTCATAATTACATCGCCTTGATTACATAATTTGGTAGCTTGGGTAGTCCAAACTCTTTTGACAGTTTTTCGATTATTAATATCTGCATTTCCTTGAATTAAAGGAACTCCTTTCTCCTCAGTGTTATATGTTTTAGAATCAGGGGATTGTCCCATTACTACTTCTACTAAATCTCCTAATTTTCTTTCTTGCAACTTACCACTAAAACCAGGGAGGCGTTTTTTTCCTGTCAGCAGTTGTTGCATCGTTCCCTGCTTGATATTACGCTTTTTGCTGATGAGTTTATCGAGGTGCGCGATCGCGCTATCAAAATCACTCAACACCTGCGCGATCTTTTCTTGTTCCTCAAGTGGTGGAAGGGGAATTTTAAGAGACTGAAAGTAAGGTAACCCTATAGTTTTGATTGTATTACCTATTGCAATTCTTTCAAACTCTGATTTCTCTTTTTGTAACCAATAGTAAAGAAAATGATTATTTAAGTATTTACTACATACCCAAGCGATAAAGTGCTGGCTAACTGCCATATTATCTGTCATTATGGCACTTTTACCTACTCCAGCATCACGAGACAAAACAACAGTACCTTGTGGATGTATTTTGGCAGCTGAATTCTCAAGTCCAGCTTTTGAAATTTTGGCAACAGTATCGCTAATATAAAGAGCATCAAGACGATCTGAGTCCTTAAGCGATATCCACTTTATATTTCCATTCCAATACTCTGGATGGGCTTGATCAGGTGTATGTCCACTTCCTCTTTTAGCAACTTGATCTAATAAAGTAACTTCCCAATCTTCAGGAATAACTCCAACATCCGTTAACTTATATCCTTCTTTTACTTCCTGACTTGCCATTATTTTACTTTCTCCAATTTGAGCTAATTACTTAATCCTCTGGCGTTAAAGTTAGTCCGCAATAAACTTGTTCAATCGGAAAACTAAGATTAATACTTTTAAGTTCAATGGTGTCTCCTTCTTCGTAATTAATAATAATCCATTCCCCTGTCTCTTTTTTATGATATAAATCCATTTCCATGCGGGTAGAACTAACTAATAAATAATCTTGTAAAATGGGATTGTTACGATACATTCTAAACTTACCACCGCGATCATAGGCTTCTGTACTCTTTGATAAAACCTCTACAATTAAGCAGGGATAAGTAATAAATTGAGTAGTAGCGCGATCGCGTTCATCACAAGTAACTGTAATATCGGGGTAAGTATAATCATTCGTCCCTGCAATATTAATTCTCAAGTCTGAGTTACCTGTTTCGCAGTTACTTCCCTCTAGGTGATTCGCCAATACAGTCGTCAGTCTAACAGCAATTAAACTATGATTTTTACTACCTCCCCCACTTGCATAAATTTCACCGTCAATATATTCATACTTGTCGATTTGCTTCTCTTCCCAAGCAAAATATTCTTCAGGCGTTAAATGTGGAATATTGTCTTTTGCTGTAACCATAATGATTTTTAAGCTCTATTATAAAACGCAAATGATTGTCTCTGTTTTAAGCGATTCCATAATTGGTAAAAGGACGCTTAAAAGGAGGCTGAAAACCTAATATAATATCTTCTCTCGCTACTCCTAACTCAATCAAATCTTCCGCAGGATTTAAATCCGTTAAATTTTGCTGTAGCCAGACTTTTTCGTCTTTGATATCTAAATGAATAACACAGTGATAAATTCGCTTTGTTCCCTTCCAACCCACATCAAACCATAAGTAATGATCTCGTTCTTCATCAAAGATTAACTGTAACTCCCAGTCTTCCTGATCTTTTTTATAAGAAGCATATCTCGATAGTAATTCTTTAATCAATGTCCGATACTGAGTTAATTTATCCATTGGGTTAGCCCTCCATTCTGAGAATCATAAATAATTATTTTAAGTTGGTATTCCCTTACTGCTAATTGAGCAAAAGTAGATTGGAAAAACATCTCATAGGTATCTAAGGGAACTGCTAAATATAAACGTCGTTCAGGTTCAGTTTTTTGTAATACCAAACGATAACTAAGAAATTGACCCAATGCCGCATAAAAATCAGTAACGGCGGAAGCATTAAGAAAACTCTTAATTTCTACAGCAATCTTTTCATTGTCTTTTTGGGCTGCAATGATCCGTTCTGCTGCTAAATCAACCTGAAAATTAACACTATCCAAACTGATAAAATAAGGATCATCTGTAATTGTCCAGCCCTCGTTTTCTAAACCTGCTCGTACTAGATCATGGAAAATATCCCTTGCCATGCTTACCTTAACTCTTGACTAAATTTTAACTTATGAAGGGCAATTATTCGCTTTTTTCTTAAGCATCCATCATCAACTGAATATGACTTTCTACCTTCTGCTGTAATTCTTCCGCTTCCTTTTCTAACTGCGGTAATGGTTCATCATATCGTTTCGCTAAATCCTGAATTCGTTGCGCGAGACGTTGCGAAATTCGTTCCATCTCTGAACGCAGCGATTCCCACAATCGCGGAATCCATTTATCATCAACCACTAAGGTTTTAACTTCCTCTGGCGTGAGTTCCTGATATTTTTTAATCACTTGTTCATTGAGACGCTTTTCGGCTTCTTTAACTTGTTTATCCAGCTTTGCCGATTGGTCAATCAATGCCAGATAATCTTTAATAACCGTCAATTCATCCGCAAAATCTGGATCATTTTTAATCTCTTTAATCCGATTATTGATATTGGTTTTAGTGACTTTTCCCGCATCGCTGGTAACTTCTTCCAATAAACCATCTTCCCCACCATATTCTTCTTCTATTTCTTCCTGTTGGCGAGTAATGTCTTCTTTTTGCGCTTCCAACGATTCAATATTTTCCTTTTCTTCAGGAAAGTAGCGGTTAATCATTAACTCTTTCGGAATCAGTTCACAAGTGTAGTCAGTGACTTTCCCTTTATTATTAGTCACTTCCGTTAATTCCGCAACCCATCCATCTTCTGCCAAGATATAGACATCATCGCGCATCGTTTCCAGCCAGTAATCCATTAAATGCTGGTAAATATCATATTTATCAATGAGGTTACGATTTTCAAATGCGTTTAATAATGATTCTGCTAAGGGATTAATAACCGCTTTGGGATTATCTCCTTGTTGAATGCCCTTTAAGTTGGAGACATTTTGATCCCACCATTGATTAAAAATGTCGGCAATGGCATTAGCATAACTGGTAAATTCGGGATGTTCAAAAACATATTTCTTGACCTCATCTGGGGGAATTTTAATTTGCAAATATCCCGAACGTAGCGGTTCAAACAATTCTTGTTTTAGAGAAGGATAAATCTCCCAATAATCTTCTAATGCTTCAATATCCGCCTTGGGAATGCCACCCTTCCAATGCGCTTCTATATCTTGAATATCTTCCGTTTCTTGAGTGTCGATATAACGGGGAAGATTTAAATTATAGTCATTGTTAGCAATCTCCTCAATGGGAACTAATCGGGAATATTGGGGAATCGTCTGCTGTTGATTAAAAACATCAACAATTTTGCGAATATCTTGTTCGCGAAGACGGTTTTTATTGCCATCTTTAATATATCCCCGACTAGCATCGATCATAAATACGCGATCGCGCTGATTAGCATTTTCTTTATCTAAAACAATGATGCAAGCTGGAATTCCCGTTCCATAAAACAAATTCGGCGGTAAGCCAATAATTCCTTTAATAACCCCTTGCTGAATTAACTTTTGACGAATATTAGCTTCAGTATGACCGCGAAATAACACGCCATGGGGGAGAATAATCGCCCCTTTTCCAGTACTATTAAGAGAGCTAAGAAGATGCAATAAAAAAGCATAATCTCCATTTTTGGCGGGAGGAATCTCATACCCCTGAAAGCGACGAAACTCATCATTATTCGGATCAAACCCATTCATCCACGATTTAGCAGAAAAAGGCGGATTCGCCACCGCAAAATTAAACCGTTTCAAACTCCCATCTTCATCTCGCCAATGAGGATTAGCTAACGTATTCCCCTGTATAATTTCTGCATCAGGATGCCCGTGCAAAATCATATTCATCTTAGCTAAAGCACGAGTAGCGTTATCCATTTCTTGCCCATAAATGGTTAACTTCAATTCTGATTGATCCACCGCTCTTAATAACAAAGAACCACTGCCACAGGTGGGATCATAAATCGTTTCATCTTGGCTTTGAGCTTTTTCAATACTAATAACTTGGGCAATTACCCGAGAGACTTCCGCAGGAGTATAAAATTGTCCTTTACTCTTCCCTGATTGGGTGGCAAAGTTTCGCATTAAATACTCATAAGCATCCCCTAACAAATCATCATCATCCGCTTGATTCTTGCCAAAACTGAGAGAATTATGTTCAAAAATAGCTACCAAATTTGATAGCCTATCCTGCATTTCTTTCCCTTTACCCAGTTTATTTTCATCATTAAAATCAGCAACATCAATAATCCCTTTTAATTCATTTTCCTCCGCTAATTTACTAATAACTTGATTAATTTGATCTCCAATTTCTGGATTATGTTTAAGGGCAACAATATCCTGAAAACTCCCGCCCTTAGGAATAATTACATCAGCGTCATCTTCGTCTAACCCGCTATATTTATCGGAAACGTACTTAACAAATAATAAAACCAGAACATAGTCTTTATACTGGGAGGCATCCATTCCTCCACGTAATTCATCGCAACTTTTCCAAATATGGCTGTAGAGTTCGCTTTTTTTGATTGGCATTGAGATTAATAATAAAGAATGTAATTAATTAACTTTCTTTTTCAACCGTGCTAATTGTTGTTCCAAGAGAACCTCAGTTATCATGTCAAAATAATGGGAAAGCACAGCAACAACTAATTTTGTCTTAGACACCTTAGTCTCGCTGGCACAGTGTTCTAGAATGTGATGTTAATCATGGGGCAGACAGATAGTTAACGGTTTATTTGGCATTTTCTCATTATCGCTTAGAAAAAATAATAATGGTCTAACACATTGCACATTCTGATCAATCTTGCCCGCCCAAAAAATAGTACCCTTAAGCTAATTACTCTTTTTCAGCGCATCCAGCATGAAGATAGATCGGCACGGGCAAGCGAAAATCCTCACCCCTAAAGAAATCCAATTACTCTTTACTCAAGGGTTAACTAACCCGCGCGATCGCGCCCTCTTCGGCATCTGTCTCTATGGTGCGTGTCGAATCAGAGAAGCCTGTAGTTTAAGAACCGCAGATGTTTATAATCGTAAAGGGAAGCCTAGAGAAGACTTAATCATTCGCAAAGAGAACACCAAGGGGAAGTTAGCGACTAGAACGATTCCCGTTATTGAGGAGTTGAGATCGCTGCTAATTGACTATTACCCCCAGCCCCGAACATGGTTTTTATTTACTGGGCGACATGGGAGAGGACATATTCATCCTGACAGTGCCGCTAAAATTTTAAGAGACGCTTGTTATGAACTGGATCTGGAGGGAGTTTCGACCCACTCTTTCCGTCGAACCGCATTAACCCAAATGAGCAACGCTGGCATCCCCTTAAGAGTGATCCAAAAAATCTCAGGACATCGTTCTCTCGGTGTATTGCAAAGCTATCTGGAAGTGACCCCCGAACAAGTCAGGGGAGCCGCGTCTGCTTTATCCCTCTTAGGCTATTCAGATCATAACGTTAATGATTCCCCCAGTTCTCTAGAATGGGAAGCCAACTTGAAAAATGAAGAGCGAGAGAGCAAATTAAAGAGGGATAGAGAAAAAAATCCAGATTAACACGGCAAACACATCGTTATACTAACGTTTCCCGATTTAATAGCGCGATTAGGTGAGTTGGTTACTGCTCATGATCTGGAAAAACGTTTAAGACCTCTTTCGACAGGAAAAGAAGCTAAATTTTCAAGCCACTCTTCAATTAATGAGTCTCTTGCAAGTGTATCACTAGACTAGACTTACTAGACTTACTAGACTGGACTCGCTAGACTTTCACTGAGTTCGTGGTACACTGGACGCAATCGACCAACTGGACTAGGCTAATGACTGAGTTATTTGAAGTCGCCAAATTGAAAGAGCGTTACGGAATTAAGAAACAAGCAGAAATCAATCGTAGAAAGCATTTAGGGATTAAGCCCACTAAAATAGAGGGGGTTTATTATGTGACAGAACAGCAATTAAAACTCCTAGATGCCCTAGACCATTGGATTACGAATCAGGGCGGGAAAATGGCAGATTTTGATTCCAGTCTAGCGGTGGACTCACTAGACTCTACCAGTGGACACGATAGACTTGCCCGATCTAAAAACCAGGAACTGGTTTATCAAGAAGCAAGCCTTATTGAAAACACAGAAGAAACTGAAAACCAACCAAATTGGGAAGATTTGATCCGATTGTTAGCAGATCAATTACAACCAGCTAGATCACCCCTTCAAAACTGGCGAGAATTAGAAGAGGCTTGCGAAAAAGGTTGGTTATTAACAACCCAACAAGTCTATGAGTTAGTTGGCTCTAAACCACACGGAGCAACATGGGAACGTGGGGCGTTTATCTTCACCAAAGCGGGAAAGATAGGACGAGAAATAGCTTGGGAAATTGAAA
This sequence comes from Euhalothece natronophila Z-M001, assembly GCF_007904085.1. Classification (GTDB taxonomy): domain Bacteria; phylum Cyanobacteriota; class Cyanobacteriia; order Cyanobacteriales; family Rubidibacteraceae; genus Halothece; species Halothece natronophila. The sequence goes on along the minus strand of NZ_CP042328.1, from coordinate 13,429 downwards.
AGAAAGTTTAGGTCATTAAATGGAGAAATTCAGCGATTGGAGGATCAAGCCTTCGAGTTTATATTTGTTATGGGCGCGATGTGGCTTAGTTACCGAAGCGCGATCGCGATCAGTTTCACTCCCATGTTCTGTAAGTCTGTAAGTTAACAAGTCTGTAACTCTGTTTATATGATCGTGTTTTGTCAAGCCTTTTGCATTGATCATCAGGGCAAATGGCGAAGCGCGATCGCGCTAAAAGCTCGATCAGTGGAGAAGTTTAGGGATTTTTTGATCAGAAGGATCGCCTAAAGTCCCGCTAGATAGTTGTTTCAGTTCCCCAATCGCGTCCTTCGTCAATACCAAAGTTAATCCAGTGTTCTAGAGCGCTAGACATCTCATCGTCTTGCACGGCTTGTTCTACATCTGAATTCGCTCCCAAGTAGCTTTCGGCATCAAACTCTAGTAACTCTTGTGTGGAAGCTCGATTTTCTTCTAAACCAAATAAGACAAAATGTTCAAATCCTGAGCCGAAATCATCATTTTCTACCGCGTCTAGAACATCAGAATGCTCATTCAAGTAGAAGGCTTCATCATAAGGAAGATTGCTTCCTTCTCGTCCTTCTTGAAAACCATAATTGAGATAGTGGTCAAGGGCACTTTGTAAAATCTCATCTTCTACTGCATCAGCCACATCTGAGTTTTCACTAAGATAGCTAGTCGGGTCAAAGTTTTCTAAAACTTCTGTTGGGATTCGATTTTCTCCCAATCCAAATTGCTGAAAATGGTCTAATCCTGAGTCAAAATCATCATTTTCCACTGCTTGCAGAACATCTGGATTTTGAGCAAGGTAGAGTGATTCGTTAAAGATAGATTCTGAGTTGACTGCAAGGGGAATGTCAGGTAAATCTGCTTCGGGTTCAGGCTCAGGTTCAAAGCTAATCTCAGTATCACCTTCTACTTGTTCGGTGAGAAATTCTCCATCCGAGTAATCTCCTTCTAGAGTAACAGTGGAATCAGTTTCCCCATCATCGTTAGCGTCAATTTCAAGGATGGCTGACCCTTGAGTTACTGTTAGGTTCTCTTGGTTAAAGGTAGCGTCTATAACCTTTAAGAGATCATCAGTATCAAAGCCAACAACCGTATCATTGTCAAGTTGTTCTACTGTCCCCTGTACGGTATTTGCTCCTCCTGCGGTTAAGTCATAAAGATCAGGGGCTATGCTACCGGTCATTGTATCATCGCCACTACCTGCAATGAATTCAGTAGGAGTATCAGGAGCAGAAGGTTCAAGCTCTTCTCCCTCATCTCCTGCTTCGATGGTTTCTGGTTCAGGTTCTGGGTCGGGGTCAGGTTCTGGGTCGGGTTCGGGTTCAGGGTCGGGGTCAGGTGCAGGATCAGGTGCAGGGTCAGGCTCGGGGTCAGGTTCTGGGTCGGGGTCAGGCTCTTCGCTCATCAACTCCTCAACCAAATCACTGAAGTTCAAATCAATTAAGTTCTCTTCATCATTTTCAATCACTTCTTCAATACTCAGGAAAAATTTTTCTAAAATCTCACTATCGATAATCTCATTAACACTTTGTAAGAAATCTTCTAAACTATTAGGAGCATCATCAGTAGTCAAGCTAAGTTCTTCTCCACTACTATTAGGCTCATCACCAATAGTTAAGCTAAGTTCTTCTGCAGTAAAGAAGAAGATACGCAAAATCTCAGTCTCTTCAATTTTTTGAGAGACTTGACTAGAAGTTTCTATAAAGTCTTCAAGAAGAGAAGACTGATTGGTTATACTAAGTTGTCCCACAGTAGACAAGAATCTATCTAAAAGGACAGATTCATTTTCATCAACTGCTTCGATAATTTCCTCAGAATGATCAAAGAAGTTTTCAAGAAGGGAAGCATCCTCAAAAGCTGAAATAATCTCTTCAACAGCAACAAATAATCTCTCTAAAGTAAAGGGATCACCAAACTCAAAAATTTGATCAAAAATGTTATCGAAGTCCTCTTCTAAAGAGGGAAAGGTTTCATTAAGAGTGTTTTTAACCTCACTTCTCTGCTCGTCAATTAAATTGCTGTTAATAATTAACTCATCAGTGATATCTCTGAAATTAAAATCACTTAAATCGTCATCACTTTCAATAAAGTGATTAACGTCAGCCAAAAAGTCCTCTAAAATCTCAGCATTATCAAAGCCAAAAATCAAGAAATCGTCAACGGCGGTAAAGAAAGTATTGATAGGAAAGTCTTCGTCAACTCTTTCAATGAGGTCATTAGAAGTCTTAAGAAAGTTATCAACAAGATCGTCGGGGTCATCGAAAGAATTATTAAGTTCCTCCGCTAATCTATCTTGTTCCTGCTCAAACTCTTCATCAATTGGCTCATCAGGTTCATCTTCTTCAATTTCCACGTCAAAGCTAACGGGGTCACTCTCCACTCCCAATTCACTTGTGGCTACCACTTCTAATTCAAAACTCTCTTCTCCTTCTAACGCTTCACTATCTTTTACTGTAACTACACCATCCTCATCAATGGCAAAGGGATAGTCCTCAGTGAAGCTATAGCTAATGGCTTCGTTATCCCCATCGGGGTCAATGGCTTCTACGGTAAAGACTTCTGTACCATCAGTGACGGTTTCAAGTATAGAAAAGGCTTCGTCTTCAGGGGTGATTTCTGGTGGGGGGCTATCAATGTTGATGGTGACATCAGCTTCACTGCTGTTTCCGAATTCATCCTCGGCTTCCACTGTGTAGTCGAATTCCCCGAGTTCTAATTCTTCTACAGAAGCAATGGTAAATGTTCCATCGTCATCAATAGCAAACTCACTTACATCTTCGGGTAGGCTAAGAGTAAAGTTATCTCCTTCGGGGTCACTGACGGCAATGGTTCCCACTTCATCGCCGTTTTCAGCATTCCCTAATTCAGCAATAGTAAAGCTATATTCATCTTCATCGAATTCGGGGGGAAGGTTGGGGTCAATTTCTACGGTAAAGGTTTCGGTACTGCTAGCGCCGAGTTCATCAGTGGCTTCTACTTCTAACTCAAAGCTGTCATCGGCTTCTAACTCTTCACTATCTGCCACTGTAACCACACCATCATCAATGGCAAAGGGATAATCTTCAGTGAAGCTATAGGTAATGGCTTCGTTATCCCCATCGGGGTCAGTAGCTTCTACGGTAAAGACTTCTGTGCCATCAGTGACGGTTTCAAGGATAGAAAATGCGTCTTCTTCAGGCGTAATTTCTGGAGGTTCATTTCCCATCACTGATAAGCGATACTCACCAGTGCTACCTTCTGCTGGGTTGTCTCCGGTTACGGGGTCGTAATCTCGCGCATTTTCACTGGCTCCGTTGACTCCAATATAATACTCTTCCCCTTCTTGGAGTGAGGTTTCAATACTGGGGTTGCCACTATAGTCAATTTCTTCTCCATCGGCATTAAATAGCCGTAAAAATGGTGATAGCCCCCCTGGCCCTAAGTCAACCCCTTCTGCTTCAATGACAAAGTCTTTATCGGCTTCGGGAACTAAGCGATGGAGGTCAACATCTTCCGCCCCAACTCGTAGGTCATTATCAATCCCAATACGACCAATTTGAGGCTCATCTTCGGTAATGGTTTCTACGGCTTCTGAGTCAATGGTGTGATTTCTCAGGTCGTTAATGACTTCTTGTTGATCAAGAAAGTCGAGATTCAGATTATATTCTCCCGTGTCGCCGCTAGTGCCACTTCCTAGTTGATAAGGATCAAACTCACTATTGCCCCATCCTGAGATGGCAACATAATAGTCGGTGTCGGGTTCAAGTTCTAATAGCTGGCGAGTATCACCGGGTTGAACATCTCTTGCAATCGCATTTCCCTCTTCATCAAAAACTTGGGAAACCAGTTCTACTGGATCTGAGTCAGAGGAGGTGGCTTCTACTGATAAAACCCCTGGTTCATCAAGGTTAATTTTCTCTAGGTCAACATCCTTGTCGCCAACTTCAATTAATTCCCCTTCTTCGTTAAAGTCTTGGCCAATGTATCGGGTTTCATCTTCAATGGGAAGGGAAATGGGGTCAGTGGCTTGGATAATACTGCCGTTGAGGTCGTCGTTAACAAATTGAACGCTTAAGTCATAAAGAACATCCTCTTGAATGGGATCAGGGCGGTCATCTAAGGTTTCGGCATCATAGTCGTTGTTATCGGGTTCAGATACGCCAACATAGTAAACTTCGCCACCTTCGACCTGGGCAGAAATAAAGCTATCAGTTTCATGTCCAACAAAGGTGTCATTACGATAAACTAATCCTTCTTCGCTGTCTAGAGTTTCGTTTTGTTCGGACAGAACTTCGTTTTCAAAGACTCCATTTTCATTGGCATAAAGTTCGTTACCATCTTCATCAAACACTCGTAGGTAAGTTTCTGCTGGGTTATCTTCGTAGGGGGTGTTGATATTGGCTAGAAGTTCACCGTCATCAGGGGCTGTGACTCGAAATAAGTCCACGTCTGATAAGGTGACAGGAATTTCCTCTTCTCCATCTGTGCCTAAAACGCCATTAAAGACAAAGGGATTCTGATAATTCCCTAAAGAGACATCATTGGCTCCTGATAAAGTCCCTGTGGGGTCTTCATTTTCTAAGTTAAAGGAAATGCTATAAGCGCCAGTATCACCTTCAGTTCCACTATTAGCGAGGTTGGGATCATAGTCTTCATTGCCAGCGCCACTTACTCCTGCATAATAAGTGCCAGGGTCAAGTTCGAGTTCAAGTTGGGAGTAGTTTCCTTCACCACTGTTGTCATCAACAGCAATTTCTTCTCCATCTTCATTGAAGAGACGCAGATAGGTATCCATGTCTTCTTCTTCTGGAACTGAACTGAGTTCAATGGTGGTAATCCCGTCCGATTCCACCTTGAATTCGTACATACTGACTTCAGTGTCGTTAATTTCTCCTTCTGTTCCTTCTTCTCCGAGGCGATTGCTATGAGTTGCTGTGCTTAAACCATCTAGTGAAGAGGCAAAAGTGGCTCCTGCAAAGGTTCCACCATAATTGATGGTGTTTGGAAGAAGTGCGTCTGGAGTATCTGGGAAGTCTCGATCAACAGTGTTTTCAGATATATGTTCTCGAACTCCCTCAATAGCGTTATAGGCATTGATGCGAGGAAATTCTTCTCCTGTTACTGGTAAAAGGTTTTTACTTCCAAGCAGAAAATTAGAGTATGAAGCAGGACTTCCATCATCGGTTATGGTATCAGCAGTGTTGTGAAGAATCTTAGCAATGGTATCAGGGTCTAGAGTAGTCCCCCCTGTCATTCTTGCTACATCCTGCATTAAGCTAACTAGACCACTGACGTGAGGAGCCGCCATACTGGTTCCAGCTCTCTCACCTGTAGGGGATGATGAAAGTCGCAACCAAGAGGTTGGCTCTGTACTGTTAATCGTTGCACCAGGGGCAAATAAGGTTGTATCAGTGGAATCCCCCTGATGAAGACGATTACTAAATGCGCTAACGAGATCGGCTTTAGTATTATCATGGTAAGCAGCCCCTCTGCCTCTTGGTCCGTAGCTCCCTTCATCTTGCTTAAAAACAGAACCTACATTTAAGGTAGAATCGATAGCAGGGAATCGTACTCCTTGTTCTTGATGGTCAGCATACTCATTCCCTGCAGCTCCAACTAGAGTAATGTTATTGTTTTCTAACTTCTGCCCCAGTTCCCACGGCTCAGGGGTTTGAAAAAATCCCCCAAACACCAAAGACATATTCACTACATCAATGCCATACTCCTCGTGATTATCCTTTACCCATTTAAGGGCTTCTTCTAGGGCTTGAAAATTAGGATCCTCGTCCTCCTCAACTCCCAGTCCTAAAAGGCTCCCCCCTGGTGCTACTCCAATGTCATCCTCGCTAGAGCCAACGGTTCCTGCAACATGGGTTCCGTGTCCGGTAGCATCATAGCTATCCCTTGGATTATCTGTAAACGAGGTGTTCTCAACAAAATCTTTAAATCCTACAAAGTTATCTTCTAAGTAAGGATGTGAACCATCTAAGCCACTATCAATAACTGCAGCAGTTGAGTTGCTACCGTCTAAGTTTGAGTAAAAAGGATCGCTGCGTAGAACGTCTAAGTCAATGAGATCAAAGGCAGCATTTCCAGTGGATTCGACTTCATGTACCTCGAACTCTTTTTCAAGAATATTATTATTGGTATCGCTTTCTTCAATATTATCCTCGTAATCAATCTGTAACTCTAAGCTATATTCTTCACCTGGCTCAAGAGAGCCTAAATTAATGTCTTCAAAGGCATAAAATCCATCTACAGGAGAAAAAGCAATTTCCTCTTCAAAGACAACCTTACTTTGCCCATCACCCATTAAAAGCAGTCTTGTGTTGTGGCTATCAGCGCCTATTGGTGCTCCTTCATTACGATAAGCAAAGTTAGCATAGATATTGTCATTATTTTGTTCATGTAAGAAACGAGTATTTTCCCTGCTTCCAAATTGATTAGTAATAACAATTTCATCATCCCAGCCGTCTGGTTGATAAGGAGTTAGGTTAGGAAGTGATGATCCAGTAAACTCGACTGAAAATTCTTCTGGTTCACTGGTGATTCCTGTTTGTTGCTCTTCAACAATGATCTCGAAGTCAAAGCTGTCGCCCTCTTCTACTGTTTCTTTTTCTTCGAGGCTGACTTCGCCACTGTTGGGGTCGATGCTAAGTTCGGGGATGTCATCGGCTATGGAAAATTCAAGGTCGTCTTCTTCACTGTCTTCTGGGTTGGCTTCTACAGTGAAGAGGGTGTCTCCCACTGCTACGGTGTCAAGATCAATAGAAAAAGGGTCTTTAGAGATGACTTCGGGAGCGGTGGGGTCATCGTCAACAATGGCGGCAAAGGCATTACCACCAGGGTAAATATTTTGAGGATTATTTAATTCTCCATCAGGGAGGCCAGAACCACCATCTTCACCAGTAAGGTCGGCGCCACCAGAACGGTGTCCCCAAGCAACCACCGAGCCATCTTCTTTTAGCGCTGCAAAGGCTCTCTGATTGGAAAATATCTCTTGAACATTATTTAATTCTCCTCCTGGTACTCCTATAGCTCTGTCAGCCTCTTCACCAGTGAGGTCTCCCCCCCTGCTAGCATCTCCCCAAGCGACCACTGAGCCATCTTCTTTTAAGGCGGCAAAGGCTTCATAAGTAGAAAATATCTCTTGAACATTATTTAATTCTCCTCCTGGTACTCCTATAGCAGGAGGGTAGACATCTTCGTTGCCAATGAGATCTCCACCCCTCCTAGAATCTCCCCAAGTGACAACTGAGCCATCTTCCTTCAGAGCTGCAAAAGCTTTACGAGTAGAAAAGATATCTTGAACATTATTTAATTCCCCATCAGGGACACCAGTAACCTCCTCACGTTCCTCACTCAGATCGCCACCTAGCCAAGAGTCTCCCCAAGTGACAACTGAGCCATCTTGTTTCAAGGCGGCAAAAGCGCCCTCAGTAGAAAATATCTCTTGAACATTGTTTAATTCTCCTCCTATTGCCTCAGAGGAGTTGCCACCATAGCGAGAGTGTCCCCAAGTAACCACTGAGCTATCTTCTTTCAGGGCAGCAAAGGCATTGCTAGTAGAAAAAATTTCTTGGACATTGTTTAATTCTTCTCCGGGCACTCCCGTTGCTCTGTCATGCTCATGAAGGGAGCCTTGGTCTTCACCAGTGAGGTCACCGCCACCCCTACGGTGTCCCCAAGCGACCACTGAGCCATCTTCTTTTAGCGCCGCAAAAGCTCCACCAACGAACAGACCACTAGCAGAAAAGATCTCTTGGACATTGTTTAATTCTCCTCCTGTGACTCCTGTTGCACGATCAAATTCGTCTTCTTCACCAGTGACATCTCCACCACTGCTAGGATTTCCCCAAGCCACAACCGAGCCATCTTTCTTCAGCGCAGCAAAAGCCCCACGACTATTAGAAAAGATGTCTTGGACATTATCTAATTCTCCTCCCGGCACTCCTATAGGCCTGTCGTCTTCTTCACTAGTGAGGTCGCCACCGCTGCCAGCACTTCCCCAAGTAACAACTGAGTTATCTTCTTTCAGTGCTGCAAAAGCACTTTGAGTAGAAAAGATATCCTGAACATTGTTTAATTCTCCTCCTGTTGGGTTAGAAGAGTCCCCACCCCAAGTAGCATGTCCCCAAGTGACCACTGAGCCATCCTTTTTCAGTGCGGCAAAGGCATTACTTTCCTGAGTAGGAATGATATCTTGGACATTATTTAATTCTCCTCCTGGCACTCCCGTTGCTCTGTCGTCCTCTTCACCAGTGAGGTCGCCACCACTGACAGAAGCTCCCCAAGTGACCACTGAATTACTTACAGAATCATCCGACTGTTCGACAACAATTTCTTCCCCCTCTACTTCAATCGTCCCCTGATCATCCGTTTCCCGTAGCGTCTCTAATTCCGTCTCCGTTAACTCTTCTCCCAATGCCAAAGCAGAGAAAATTGCTCCCTCATCCCCTGGGGTATTCTCTTCATTCACCACGTTATCCAGATGATGTCCTAACTCCTCTGTTAGCACTGCCATTACTCTATCTTCACTCGCTGAAGCTAACCAATCCTCATTCAGGTAAATCGTTTCATTACTGCGAGCATACGCTCCCGCCGCTCCTGATATATTAGAATCAGATAACACCTCAATTTCTGGCAGTTGGGAAAAGTCTCCTTCTTGCCACTGACTGACTAATGTTTCTAGTGAGTCGGGAGTGTCGTCTAAGAGTAGTGCGTCTTGGGCGGCACTAATTAAACGTCCACTGGTTGCGGCTTCCGTGAGAAATTCTTGCCAAGTGTTAAAAAGAGGGTCAAAGGAAAATTCTAAATTCGCAGGATCAGACATTGACTTAACTCCTACTACAAGGTAAATGAAGATCAGGGGGAAAACTAATAACTAAAATAGCAAATTCAATTAAATCTATGCCTTAGAGGGGAGTGTAATTGTGATTGCTATTAGCGAACAGTTTTTAAGTTTGTGTAGAGAGTCTAAAAATCCTGAACTGATTGTGAAGAGAGGGTTACAAGACTTTCACTCTAATTTGTGAGAAAATCTTTTTTGATCAAATGAGTTACTGAAAAGCCCTAGAAAGATGTTTTTTCTGATTTTCTGTATGAGGGGATTTTAAGTGATAGAACGAAAATATTAATGATTAGAATGTAAATCAGTTAAAATACTGTTTTGATGAGAGATTTGGCAACTTTTGGGTCACTTAGGAATTACTGAGGGTCAAATGGTTACAAAACTTCATATTAAGGAAGTAATGATTACCAAAAATCACGGGTCTAAAGCCCCGCCGTTTAGGGCGTTCTCTAATATAAACCAAAAGGAAAGTGGATAGATTACCCTTATTACACCAAGCAAAGAAAAAATTAAGGAGACAAAATTCATTTTAACTTACCAAAGCATAAAGTTTCCAAATTAATTGATAACTATTTAATTGTCTTTACTTTCGTTATATTGATTAAATTCAAATCGCTATTGAAGATTCAATCAAAGATCAGTTTGATGATGTTGTTATGTTAATCCTAAAGCAATATAGGGATGATTACCAATCTTTCATTTTTGTGTAAAACTCACTAGCTTTTGGAAGATACTGAAAGTGATATTGAAAACGTTCTCCCATTTCTGATTTGTTTGATTGATATTATATTTCGTGATTATTAAATTTTGATCGTTTATATATAGAGTTTAAATTATAGTAAAATTTTACTCCATAGACGTTTACTTTGGTAATGTGATCGTTTTTTCCTCTTCCTGAGTCTGACTACTTGCTATTTGCCTTCACTTCTCCCTTTTTATTCGATGTTAATACCTATAATTATGTAATATAAACTGCTTATTAAAATGCTTGAGATATATTTTTTTAGTGATTTAGTTAGCTTGAATTTAGTGATATTATAAATTTAATCTAGTTATAAGGGGGTATAACTGCTATATCTCTTGCCATGACTGGTTTATAGCCATTATTATGCGAAATTATAGTTTTATGATTACCATCCCTTTTATATTTTTTTAAGGTGGGGCGCGATCGCGTTGAACTTTAAAAATTCCCCCCTTTTGTTGTCATACTTTTTGCCTTGCTTGCGGGATCAAGTAGAAAAAAGAGGAGGCATGGGGGGGAAGAGAAGAGATAGGCAAGCAAAAGAGAATCCTGAAAAAAAAGTCATAATAAAATTGTGATTGATATAAAAAGTAAATAACTATGTAAATAACAAATGTGATTTAAATAAGATAAAAAATGTAAATAAAATAAAACCCCAGAAAATTGGGGATTGGGAGGGGTTGATTAAAATGTTCTAGGTGATTATAGCGATCGCTGATTAGCTCATATTGAGATTAAAGTTTCTCCTTCTTTAATTTGGGGGATATGGCTAGATCAAACTGTTGCTAGACCTTTTTCAGTGGGATGTGGGGTTGCGACCCATAGGGCAGGTTCGCAAAGCTCTATTAGGTTATTTAGTACAGTGTTGTCATTGCCTGAGATAATAACGCCCATAGAAAAAATAGAATTTGTTAGAGAGGGGTCTGAATCCTCAGAAAATTCAATAACTTGATAATTTACCTCTGCTTTTTTGCAGTATTATTGTTATAAACATAAAACTTATAAAGTAACTTATGTATCTTTAGCTAGCTATATCCTTTGCTATATAGGGAATATAGATATTATTTTATTAATGATTTATTTTATCTTAAATTTATACGAATAGCTTGATTAAATCATAATATAAATCAGTTTGGTAGCAGTAGGGAGTAAAAAGGGGAGTTGACGTGAATCCTCCATATTTTGGAGTTTTTGCAGTTGCTTAGGATTTTTCTCAATTTTGGTGTGTGATTTTAATCATTTATGGTAATCCTTAATGACAATGGTAGATGAAGATAGATCAGGGTAGATCAGGGAGTATCATGGTAGATAAGGAATCGCCAATCTTATTGAGTCGTTCAAATACCATTGATAAAAGAAGGTTATTTTTGGTCATATCATGGTGAATAATGGTAACTTATGGTATTAAAAGGAAAATAATGGTATCGCTTGTTTGTCGTAATCACATAATTATAAGATTTTGTTATGAAAAGAAAGGATGGAATCACCTATGAGTAATACCACAATATATATTAACTATAAATCACAAGCAAAAGTAAATAGTAAGCGAGGAAAGTTGTTTAAGTACCTTAATCAAATAGAATCTGGGGAAAGAAATGCAATGATTTGCCATGCGATCGAAAAGTATTATTATCCTGAACTTATATCAGAATTTGAAGATATTCAGAGCAAGAATTAAAAGTGATGGCAAGGCGTTCTATAAGTGACTTATGGGGTCAAATACATAGTTTGGCAATTCTAGCAGGGTGGATGTGGAAGAGATGCTAGGGAGAAGGGTGAACTCGGTTGGGGAAGCAAACCCCCCATCAACTGTAGAATTGAGCCAAGAGTCAAGTGAAGAGTCAAGTGAAGAGTCAAGTAAGGAAGGGGAAAAGGAGAAAAAAAGAGAAAAAACAAAAACAGAGTTAATCATGGAAGCGAGAAAGAGAGATACAGAAATAAATTTTCCGATAGATGATGATAGAAATGCAGATGGGGAAGAGGCATTAAATGATATGATAGAATCTTTTTAGATCAAACATGAAAAAATGTTGAAGATAGAAAGAGATTAAGCAAGAAACAGTTAAAAAAGTAAGTAAAAATTAGATCATAACATAGCTACAGAAACAGGGACTCAATTATTAGGACTGTAAAAAAAAATCCCCCTAAGTAATAATAAGGGGGAGTCTGACTAAAGTTAAGATTGAACTAAACTATCTAGGCGTTTCTGTCTGTTAGAATCAAAATGATAACCTCTTTATGCTCTAAATCATCTAATGAAAAGACTTTGGTATAAATCTTTTCATCTGGGAAACTCGAAAACTTACTTTTGATTTTCTTTGGTGTTTTTTTGGAATTATTTTTGAGGTAATAAGTATCAGGCTTACGGCCTTTTCCTTGTTCGCGATCTACTTGGTTTTCTTCGAGTAGTTCCATCAATCCACTGTAGGTAGCAGATTCGGAATAGTCGATTGCTTGAGCAATTTGTTTGCGTGTACCGATCAGGTTATGTTTTAAATAATTCAATATTTTTTCTTTTTTATTCATATATTTTTTCTCCTTTTAAATTGTTATTTTTAAGACATAATCAAGTCATTAATGGTCAGCGATTATTTTCTAACCTTTAACTCAATATTATTTATTTATTATTTTATTTTCAGGCTAATTCCTAATACCATCTTGAACCAATAGGAGAATCATCAAGCTAATTTCTAATCGGTGGATGCACTTGACCTGATCATTTTTTGATGATTCCAACATCCACTAAGCTATCTAAGATTAATCCAGCAAACTTATCTAAATCGCCACGACAATGTTCATAAGTTAAAAGCGCGAGGTCGCCATAGTACAAGGCGTTTGGAGAAGGCTTCGCGTTACTAGAGTCACTTTGATTGATTCCCATATATTATAATAATCTCGCGTGACCACTTAAGCTACCTCCTCATAGGATTCTATTAATTCATTAATTAAACTTCTCGCCAATTCATCGTGACATGGGGATGAATGCTCTTAAATCATCTACCGATTTTTGCACGTCATCTTTAGCTAACGGTTAAAGAGAGTCCATCCTTATTGCCGTAGAATGGGATAGAATCACATTGATATAATTAATTAATGATGTAAGGCGTTTAGGGAAGTTAACCACATTCCGAGGCTTAAGGTCGTCATTAACCTCTCTAGCCAATGGGAGAAGATAACATCTTGCTTGTCGGTTATCCGTTCGACTGGTGTAAACTCGTTCTCGTCCCTCATTTTCCCTTTCTGGTAAGAGAAGGCTAACTCATACCCAACGCGGTTAAGTATCTTCCCTAAGTTTCTGATTGGTGTTTCCTTATCGGATATCGTTAAATTCAGGAACTGCTTAACGGTGGTCTTGGCATTTTGTTCTCACAATGTCTTGAATATGTTGCCCACCAATCAATCGAGCTATTAGTTACCTCCTCTCCTTCCATGGCTATAATTTCAGGGATTCTTAGAGCTTCTAGCACTTGCACTTTAGCTTGGTTCTGAGTGCGGTTAAAATCGGGTGAGTAGCCTTTTCCTCCTGTCGTATCAGCGTATTTTTAGCCTTCTGGTGGTCAGCTTCCTCTACCTGATCGCGTCCCACTGTAAGCCAAATAGGAGGGATAACTGAGGATAAAGCCCGTCGTCGTCTTGTTCAACTAATTCCTTGTCAGCTTCCACACCATAGCGCTTTTCCATTTTCCCTTTTCTTAATTGGTAGCGTTGGGAATCGGTTAATTCATGTTTGGATTCCAGCTTGGTAAGTTCCTCATCGGAAGGGGTTTCAATTTGCGCGATCGCGCTGGTTTCCTTGTCGTAGTTGATGTCTCTTGTGGTGGTAACTGTTT
>NZ_CP042327.1 GCF_007904085.1 Euhalothece natronophila Z-M001 | reverse complement strand
GAAGAACTTTGTGAGTTGTTAGAAGCGAATCGTCAGGAGATAGAGAGTGGAGAGCTGGTGGTGTATTTAATTGATGAATGTCACCTTTTATGGGGAGATGTTTGTGGATATGGGTGGGAGAGACTGAAGAAAGGTTAGAAATTCCCATGACAAATGAGCGCGCTCGCGCTACCTACTATGGAGCCTTAAATTATCAAACCAAAGAATTTTTAGTGGAAGAATATGATCAAGGAAATGCGAAAAATACAGTTTCATTTTTAGAGAAATTAAGAGCAATAAATCCGACAAGTCGATTATTAATTATTTGGGATGGAGCCAGTTATCACAGGTACAAAGAAATGAAAGAATATTTAAAGGAAAATAATCAAACTTAGAGGTTTCAGAAAGACCAATTCACTGTGAGATTTTAGCCCCAAATGCTCCTGATCAAAACCCAGTAGAAGATATTTGGTTAAAAGCTAAGAATTTTCTGAGAAAGTTTTGGTATAAACTCAACTCATTTGCCCTAGTCAAGTGGCTATTTAAGTTCTTCCTTCAAAACGAAGTGTTTGAGTTTACCAAATTACATAAATACGGTTTCTTTCCCAAGAAAAGACAGTAAGATGCTCCTTAATTAATGACTGCTTATTTTTACAACTGATTTAGGATTGCTATAAATAAGTGATCAATAGTGAGTAAAAAATCGTTTCACGTAATTTAGTAAGGAAGGAAAAAGGAAGGAAAAAAACGCGAGGGAGCGCGAGAAGAAAGAGACGCGAGAAAAGAGAGAGCAAGTCAGGTCAGCAGGTCAAGGTCAAAACAAAAAAACTCATTTCAGGATAATTGTATCGTTTTTCCCCATTATTGGGGATTTTTTTTGTTCACTCTATTTTCCCTTTTTAAATCACTATTGTTATTTGTATTACTATATTATTGTAATGAAGATTATAAGTTTTTATGATTATTCAACATATTAGCTTTTTTCCCCCCATGTCTTTGCCCCCTCCCCCCCATGTCTTCTCTTTTTCTACTTGGTGGTTGCAAGCAGTGTAAAATGTCTGACAGAAAAAGGGGCATAATTTTAAAGTTCAACACGATCGCGCCCCACCTTAAGAAAATATAAAATACCATGTGATCATAATCTAAGGGGACAGTGTGAAAATAGCTAAAAATAAGCCATTACAAGGAATAGAGGCATTATACCCTTTTGTAACTAAAAAATAAATATAGGTCGCTTGTTAAATTGCATCTAATCACTAAAAGGATGCTAATAAAGAAACTGTAAGTATTAACGTTTATCACTATTTAATAGGTATTAAAAAGAGAGAAAAGAGGTAATAAGGCGAAAAGGGGCAAGTAGTGAATCAAAGGGAAGAGGAAAAGCGATCACATCAAAAGCACTCATCTATTGAAAAAAAAATAATCAGTAGATTATAATCTATAGAACGTCAAGACATTTGATTTTAGTATGAGGGCTGAGAATCCTACGACTACAATTTTAATTTAGTCGGTAGATGAATCAGCCCATTTGCGGTATAATTGAATAAAGTTCGCATGGGAACCAAATTGGCGGAAAACCAAGCCAGAATTAAAAGAATTTTCAATTCTCTACCATGCTTTTTTACCTGTGGGACGCGGGAGTAGCCTATCGCCTTGGGTAAGACTTGTTTCTTCTTCGGAAGTGATAAGCACCTGATTGGGTAGGAAGCCTCTCTTACAATCTTTTATTTAAGGAGGTAGTTCACTCTTTTGTGCTTATACATTTATGGGCTAATTTCTCCTTCTTAATAAAGCACGATCGCGTTGCATTGGAAACTTGCTAAAACTCTGATAAAATGAGAGCTTGAGGGTAACAAACCAGACGGGGTTTAGACTTGATGACCAACGACTCCCCAACTCCAGGAACCCTTGTCTCTAGTCGCGATCGCGCTTGGGTAGTGCTTCCCAGTGACAATGACCAAATTATCCGCTTACGTCCTCTCAGTGGCAATGAGGAACAAATTTGTGGCATTTATCGCCCACTTTTAGAGCAAAACTTAGAAAGTCTCAGTTCGACTCATTTTCCCCTTCCTGATCCTAACTATATTCAAGATCATAAGGCGGGAAAACTCCTCATGCAGTCAGCCCAATTAAGTTTACGCAGTGGTGCTGGGCCTTTTCGTTGTTTTGGACGGTTGTCTGTAAGCCCTCATCCCTATCAGCTAGTTCCCTTACTAATGGCGTTAAGACTGGATCCAGTGCGGTTGCTGATTGCCGATGATGTAGGAATTGGGAAGACCATCGAAGCTGGCTTAATTGTTCGAGAATTGCGCGATCGCGCTGAAATTAACCGCTTTGCCGTTTTGTGTCCCCCTCAACTGTGCGATCAGTGGCAAAAGGAACTGAAACAGAAATTTAATCTCGATGCAGTAGTCATTCGTTCAGGAACCGCCTCTAAACTAGAACGCAGTCTCCCTTCTGGGGATCATCATCTCTTCAGCTACTACCGCCATCTGATCATCAGTCTTGACTATGTAAAATCAGAACGACGGCGGGCAAGTTTTCTGACTCATCATCCCGAATTAGTGATTGTAGATGAAGCCCATACCTGTACCCAACGCAGCGATTATAGCACCACTCAGCAACGCCATCGTCTAGTGCGAGATTTAGCTGATGATGAAAATTTACATTTACTCTTATTAACCGCAACCCCTCACAGTGGGATAGAAACAGCCTTTTAGATCATTATTGGGACTAATTAAACCAGAGTTTGAAGACTTTGATCTCGAAAATCTCACTGAGTCTCAACGCGCCCACCTCGCCCAACATTTAATTCAACGGCGACGGGCAGATGTCCAAGACTGGATTACCACAACTTCTTTCCCCGAACGAGAATCCTTAGAAAAGCCCTATCGTCTTTCTCCAGAGTATCGAAAACTATTCAGCACTGTTTATGACTTTGCGCGAGGATTAGTTAAAACCGATTCCTCTCAACTCAGCCAAGCGCAACAACGGGGACGGTATTGGTCAGCTTTAGCAATTATTCGCTGTGTTATGTCTTCCCCTGCAGCAGCGATCGCGACTTTGAAACGTCAGGCGAGTAAAGATTTGGCAGTCGGGAATACTTCTGATGTTTTAGATGAACAAGTTGCAGCTAGTTATACTTATGATCCCACAGATCAAGAACAAGCTGTTGATGCACCGCCAACAATTGTGGTGGAACAGGGTAAACAAAGTTATCAGGAAAAAGATCGCCGACAGTTAAGGGAATTTGTGCGTCAAGCAGAACAACTACAGGGAAAAGGAGACTTGAAACTGGAACGGTTATATGAAATTATTGAAGACCTTCTCCCCCAAGGCTATCAACCAATTATTTGGTGTCGCTACATTAGCACTGCCAACTACCTTACCGAACAACTGCGTCAACAGTTCTCAAAGAAGAAAAAGAAAGACTCAGACTTGCGAATCATTGGAATTACAGGAGAACTCTCTGAAGACGAACGAGAAATTCGCTTAGACGAATTAATCACATATCCAAAACGGGTATTAGTCGCCACTGACTGTTTAAGCGAAGGAGTCAACCTGCAACTTTATTTTAATGCGGTCATTCACTATGATTTACCTTGGAATCCTAACCGCTTAGAACAACGGGAAGGACGCATTGACCGTTATGGGCAAACAGCGCAGAAAGTAAAATGCTTCCTCCTTTATGGACAGGATAACCCAGTAGATGGAGCAGTGCTAGATGTTTTGATTCGCAAAGCAGTCAACATCCATAAAACCTTGGGAATTACTGTCCCTGTTCCTTTAGATAGCAATGATGTTTCAGAAGCCGTGTTTGAATCCTTATTTGAACACGCTGAACAAGCCCAACAGTTGTCATTACTGGAACTGCTAGATGACCAAGATACCGCCTTGTTAGAAGTGCAGAAAAGTTGGGATCGTGCCGTAGAAAGAGAACGGAAAAACCGATCGCGCTTTGCCCAGCGTAGCATCAAACCTGAACAAGTCCAAGCTGAACTCGAAGACAGCGATCGCGCTTTAGGGAGCAACGCACAAGTTGAAAATTTTGTCAATACTGCGTTAGAAAGATTAAACGCCAGTTTGATCAAAAAACGGGATAGTTGGCGACTCCCAAATATTCCTGCTTGTTTAGTTCCCGTATTGGGAGATCGCCCGAGGGATATTACTTTTACCTCCCCCGCACCCGAAGGGATTGAAGTGATTGGACGGAATCATCCCCTAGTAGAAACCCTAGCTAAAACCCTTTTAGAAGAAGCCTTAGAAAGCCCAGAAAATTCAGTAGCAGCGCGATGTGGCTTTACGGTTACTGATCTCGTTAACAACCCCGTATTTGTTCTCCTGTTGCGAGGACGATATTTAATCAAACAACGAAGAACTTCCCCCTTACTAGCTGAAGAATGCTGGTTACAAGGCTTTACAGGAGTTCCTTCTCAAGCGCAATGGTTAACGCCAGAAGAGACAGAAACCTTATTTAATCAAGCTAAACCTGTCGCAGACTATCCTCGCGCACGGAAACAACAAACTCTTCATCGAATTATTGATCGCCTAGAGGAATTAACCCCTAGTTTAGAACAATTTGCCCATGAACGTGCTGAAAGTATTTCTCAATCCCATCAACGGGTTCGCAGCATTACCAAAGAAGGAAAAGTGAACGTTGAACCACAGTTACCGTTAGATATTTTAGGGGTTTATATTCTACAGCCCAAATAAACAGCTTATCAGTTACCAGTTACCAAACAACAAATAAAATAGAGATAGTAGTGAACAAGAGTGGAGAACCATGAGAATTATCCAGACAAAAGGAATCATCAAAGATGGGGATTTATCTGTTTCTCTTCCTGAAGACATTAAAAATGGTGAAGTTGATGTAATTGTTGTTTCCTCGAAACAGCCTGATGAATATGAATCTCGTCATCAGATGATGAAAGAAAAAGGCTATGATACCCCAGAAAAAGTTCGGGATTTAATTCATCAAGTTAAGTTAGAAATGCTAAAAGAAAAGGGAGAGGGGAGTGAGCATTTCCTTAAAACGGTTTTTTTTAGATACTAATATATTTATTATTGGAGATGCTGATCGCTCAAGTGCAGAAAGTTTTATTTTAGAAGCATTTGGCTATCGGGGAAAACCTTCCTCAATTACAGGAGAGGTGATTTTTTCCGATGAACTGCTTGATCAAATTCGTCGAGTTAGCAAATATCTATATGGAAAAGAACAAGCAGGAGAAATTATTTCTAATCTGTGGCGTTGGTTACCTATTTACTATCTTCCTTCAACTTTAGATTGGACAAAGGAAAAATCAGAATTAGCTAAACAAAAAATCATTCCCTCAGAAGATATTGAAATTTATTTAACAGCAAAAAATGGACAAGCAGACTGTTTTATTTCAGGAAATCGCAAGTTAATAGCGACAATTGCTGAGTTTAATTGTTTCACTCCAGAGAATTTTATTAACGAGTATTTTAGTGACAAGTAACCTAAGAATAAGGAACGAAGAATCAAGAAAAAATGACCTGAAAGTGAGATTGCTTCTTTAAATAAGTTTGACTACTATGTCTTCCATAACTTTGGGTCAAAAGAGGAAGAATTTGGCTAGTTTTCTGAGTGAGAGTAACTGTTCCGTTTCTTCCGTAAGTAATCAAGCTGTTTCTTTACTCTTTCATCTTTCGCCAGAGCATCAGGAGAGAGAATTAGACTACCAGCAGCAATGCGATACTTTGGTTTTTTTTGGCTATGAGAAGGCTTTGTGCCATTTTCAAACCTTCTTGTCAGAGGATTAAGGTTAACCATGTTTTTTCCTTGCTTGCGAGTCTATCCATATCTTACCGCAAAAGGTGACGTGACATTTATGGCTTCGTTAATAACGTTTTCTCAGATTTGGGGTTTTAAATCTGCTTTAATTACTAGATCGACTTCTTTATCAAAAAGGTCTTCTAAGAAGAATTTTAGACCCATATAGCCATCTAAAGTCGCAGCCCCTTCAAATTCCACAAGGAAATCGAGATCGCTGTCGGGATTGGCTTAATTTCGCGCAGTTGAGCCAAATAGAGCCAGAGATTTTACCCCAAACTGATTGATCTCTTTTAAGTGTTCGTTGAGGGTAGAGAGAACAACTTGACGATTCATTGCAGTCAAATTAAATTTTTACAAATGATGTTTCATAATTCTACAATACTAGAAAATTCCTGTTCCCTAAATCCCGATGAAAGTAGAAGGAAACCTCATCACTGCTGATTTTACTCCCGATATCCTTGCTGAAGAAATAAAGGGACAAACTCCCGTCGATTTTGGTTTTAAAGCAACGGATAACCTCGCTGATGAAATCGCTACAACTTGGGGAGATATCAAAGCCTATTATCAAGCCTTCCAAAGACGATTAGATAGACTTGATTCTAAAGATAGCGCAACTAGTCTCACGCGGGAACAGTGGGTAATTCCGATTTTAGAATTATTGGGCTATCAACCTGTTTATCAGCAAAAAGCAGCGGTAGTGGAGGGACAAACCTACGCTATTTCCCATCGCGCAGAAGGAGTCGAGAGTGGGGAACAGAGTTCAGAAGAAGAAAAGCCACCCCTACATATTATCAGTTGTCGGCTATCTCTAGAACAAAAACCTGCTAGTGGAACGCCTCGACTGTCCGCCCATGCGTTAGTTCAAGAATATCTTAACCGTACTGAACATTTATGGGCTGTTGTCACTAATGGTTATCGCTGGCGGTTGCTGCGAGACTCCTCTCTGATGACACGCTTAACTTATGTGGAGTTTGATTTAGAACAAATCCTCAATAGTGAAGATTATGCTGAATTTTCCCTATTTTACCGACTTTTTCATCGATCGCGCTTACCAGGTGGAACAGAAGACACAGAAGAGTGCTTATTAGAATACTACCATCAAGAAGCACGTAAACAGGGAGGACGAATTCGCGATCGCCTGCGAGATCAGGTGGAGAAAACACTGGTATCATTAGGAACAGGATTTCTCCAACATCGTGCTAATCAGCAACTACGAAACGCCATTGCCACAGGAGAACTTTCAGAAAAAGACTATTATCGGGAACTACTGTTATTAATTTATCGGCTGTTATTTCTCCTAGTAGCCGAGTCGCGGAATTTATTACTGAATCATGCTGATGCAGAAAAAGCCCGAATTTATCGAGAATACTATAGTATAGAACGATTACGCGCGATCGCGGAACAACCCCTTCATCGGAGAGAAGGCTTTCAAGATTTATGGGAAGGATTAAAAGTCACCTTTGCTTTATTTGATGAAAACTGGCGGGGAAAACTCTTAGGCTTATCTCCCCTCAATGGCGACCTATTCGGTTCTAACACACTTTCCCACTTAAAACTCTGTGCATTAGATAACCATGACTTACGCCAAGCCATTCGTCAGTTATCCCTCTATGAAAGTCGTCAACAACAGCGACGGATTAACTATTCCGCATTGGATGTAGAAGAATTAGGGAGTATTTATGAGAGTTTACTAGATTTTCAGCCTAGAATTATCGAAAATCAGGGAATTTATGAATTTAAGTTAGTCCCTGGCAGTGAACGCAAATCCACAGGATCATATTACACTCCCCCAGAATTAGTCGCCCAGTTAATCAAATCTGCATTAGAACCCGTTATCGAAGATAGATTACAAAATTCTCAATTCCGCCCAGAACAAGCCCTACTATCTCTAAAAATCTGCGACCCTGCTTGTGGTTCAGGACATTTCCTCCTCGCAGCCGCCAGACGCATTGGGAAAGAGTTGGCGAGACTGCGAACAGGAGAAGCGCAACCTGTTCCTGAACAGCTACGAAAAGCAGTGCGGGATGTGATTCAAAACTGCATCTATGGTGTCGATTTAAACCCTTTAGCAGTAGATTTGTGTAAAGTAGCTTTATGGATAGAAGGATTTTGCGAAGGATATCCCCTCAACTTCCTCGACCATCGCATCAAGTGTGGGAACTCCTTAGTGGGAGTATTAGACTTAGACTGTCTGCAGGAAGGAATCCCCGATAAAGCCTATAAAGCAGTCACAGGAGACGAGAAAACTATCGCACAGCAAAAAACGAAGGAGAATAAGAAACAACGCAAAGATTTAGAGAGGGGACAATTATCCATCAATTTTAATCAACTCGAAGAGAGTCGGGAAGAATATGTGGAAGCATTTCGAGAAGTGGGGAATATTGTGGAAACAACTACCACAGCTTATCGGGAGAAAGAAGAACGTTATCGCAACAGTCGCCATAACCCCCAATGGTGGCGCGACTATACTGCTTGTAATTTGTGGACAGCAGCATTTTTTATGCCCTTAACGGAACAAAATTTACAACTGCTTCCGACAACGGCGGTATTACAACGCTTGTTAGCAGGGGAAGAAAAGGGTTTAACAGATGTTATTGAAGCAGCGGAGAAATTAGCAGAAGAAAAGCGGTTTTTCCATTGGGAATTAGAGTTTCCCGAAGTGTTTGAAGAGGGAGGGTTTGATTGTATTTTAGGAAACCCGCCTTGGGAACAATTACAACTTGCTGAAAAGGAGTTTTTTGCCTCTCGTGATTCAGAAATTGCTAATGCGAAAAATAGTTCAGAACGGAAAAAGTTAATTCAAAAGTTACCCGAAACCAATCCAATATTAGCGGAAGAATGGGAACAAGCCAAACATTTTGCTGATGCAGAAACAAAGTTTGTCAGAGAGTCAGGACGATATCTGTTAACCGCAACGGGAAAAATTAATACTTATGCGGTGTTTGCAGAAACTGACCGTAAATTAGTGGGAAATCAAGGAAGGGCAGGGGTCATTGTTCCCACAGGAATTGCAACAGATGATACTTGTAAAAAGTTCTTTGGAGACTTGATTAAAACTCGCTCTCTGGAAAAATTAACAGGTTATGAAAATGAAGCATTTATTTTTAGTGCAGTTCATAATGCGTTTAAATTTTGCAATTTAGTCATAACTGGAGAAGACATTCAAGTTAAAGAGACTGATTTTATCTTTTTCTGTCGCTACTTTTCAGACATCAATGATCCGAAACGTCATTTTACTTTGACACCAGAAGATACTCAATTAATTAATCCCAATACGCTAACTTGTCCCATTTTTCGGACTCATCCTGATGCTGACCTCACTAAGAAAATTTATCAGCATATTCCTGTCTTAGACAATGAGAAACAGGGAAAGAACCCTTGGGGAATAACGTTTAGACAAGGTTTATTTAATATGTCAAGTGACAGTAACTTATTTATTAGTGAGGAGAAGTTAGAAGAAGTGAATCATTCCGTTGTTCCCTTGTATGAAGCAAAGATGTTTTATCAATTTGATCATCGTTTTACAACTTATGATGGGGCTACTAAAGCTGAATTAAATGCAGGAAGATTACCTCATGTTTCTGGGAATAAAAAACAGGATTTTAATTATACAGTTCAACCTCGTTATTGGGTAGATAAAGCAGAAGTAGAAAACCGTTTAGCCGAAAAATGGGATAAAGAATGGTTAATAGCTTTTAGAGATGTTACGAATTCCACCAGTGAACGTACAGCAATTTTTAGTTTAATTCCTAAAGTTGCTGTCGGTCACAACGCACCTATCATTTTTTCAAAAAAAATTGATTCTCTATTAATTAGTTGTTTAATTGCTAATTTAAATTCTATTGTCTTTGACTTTGTAGCACGGCAAAAAGTGGGCGGAACACACATGACATTTTTTGTTTTAAAACAACTTCCTGTTATTTCACCCGAAAATTACACCCAAGAAGACATCGACTATATCAGTTCCCGTGTCCTCGAACTGGTTTACACCGCTTGGGATATGAAACCCTTTGCCGAAGATATGGGCTATAATGGAGAACCCTTTATTTGGGACGAACAAAGACGGGCTAAACTCCGTGCTGAACTTGATGCGTATTATGCCAAACTTTACGGCTTAACTCGCGATGAATTGCGCTACATTCTAGACCCCAAAGATGTTTATGGCGAAGACTTTCCCAGCGAAACTTTCAGAGTCTTAAAGAACAATGAAATTAATAAATATGGCGAGTATCGCACCCAACGGTTAGTTTTAGCAGCCTTCGATTTACTGTAATCGGTTTCAGTGACCAGTGACCAGTGACCAGTGACCAGTGACCAGTGACCAGTGACCAGTGACCAGTGACCAGTGACCAGTGACCAGTGACCAGTTATCAGTCATTCTTACTGGTTTGTGCTGTTTTTAATATTTTCCATAACATCTTACTAATTTCTTCTGCATCTGTGTAGATGCTAAAAAATGCTTCTGGAGAAATATAATTCGTGTCTTTCAACAAAGATAACCAATACTTTGTCTCTAAACATTCTTTGTATGCAATGGATATTTTTGCTCTAAAATCGGCTTTCGATATTCCTCCATTCGCTTCTGCAATATTTGCACCAGTTGATGTTCCGCTACGAAGGAGTTGCTTGGATAAAACAAATTCTTTTTTCTCCTCCACTAAATACCGATAAGCCTTAACAATTCGGATGGCAAATTGATACGCTTTATCATACACTAAACTATTCACAACTCCTGTCTTATCCCTAATGTAAAACTTGGTAACTGGTAACTGCTCACTGGTAACTGCTCACTGGTAAACTGGAAAAGTAAAGATCAGGGTAAAAAACAAAGATGTCCCTTAGCGAGATTCTACCAACTGTTAACCAACTCTCTCACCAAGATAAACTACGCCTGATTCATTTTCTCCTGTTAGAAGTCGCCAAAGAGGAAGGGTGTAACTTAGAAACCGAAGAAAACCTTGATGTAGAAAATCATCTTCTCAACGAACTCAACTCAACTCAAGCAGTCGTTTGGTCGCCTCAAACCAGCAATGAAGGAATCAAAGCGTTATCAGATTTGTTAAACAACGCACAGCAGGACAAAAAAGTCTTGCTACAGTAACAACAAGTGAATTCGTTTTTGGTGGGCAGTGCCCACCCTACAATGATCATTATGCCTGAAATTAAAATTAATTTACCCGAAGAAATCTTATCGGCTCGTCGTCTTCCTCCAGATGATTTTGTCCGTGACTTGCGTTTAGCAGCAGCGATTCACTGGTATCAGAGAAACGAAATTTCTCAAGAAAAAGCGGCTCAAGTTGCAGGGTTAAATCGTCGAGATTTTTTAGCAGCTTTAGCCAGAGAAGAAGTTGATGTGTTTACCGTTGACTTGGAAGACTTAAAACGAGAATTAGAAAATGGCTGATCACCCTGCAATTAATACTTCTCCTTTGATTTTTTTAACAAAAGGAAATTATTTATCTTTATTACAGGTGCTAAGTGAGAAAATAATTGTCCCTGAAATTGTAGCCACTGAGATTAAAGCCTATGGAGAATCAGATATTACCGCTCAAGCTGTTGCAAAAACGGACTGGCTGTTAGTGACAAAAACTCCCCCCATTCCTAATTTAATTCAGTCTTGGGATTTAGGAGCAGGAGAATCTGCGGTTTTGAGTTGGGGATATTTCCACTCAAACACTGAAGTGATTTTAGATGATTTAATGGCTCGACGTTGCGCCAATGCTTTAAAAATTCCAGTACGAGGAACGTTGGGAATTGTTCTTTTAGCTAAACAACGAGGAGCGATTCCTTCTGCTCGTCCAATACTAGCAACTTTAAAGCAGTCTGGAATGTATTTATCAGAAAGAGTGATGAATGAAGCACTAAAAATAGTTGATGAATAAAAGATAGCGCGATCGCGTGCTATTTAACTGGTCATTGAGGAAAATTTTCATTAGTATAAAATCTAAAGTTCATCTTCTTGATTAATAATCTGATCGATTTCTGCTGGATTTTTCTGATAATATAATACCATTTCTGGAAACTATGGTTACAGTTAAATGGTAACTGGTAACTGCTCACTGGTAACTGCTCACTCATGCGTCTGCAATACCTCCTCGAAAAAGGAAACAAAACCTTAATTCGCTACATTGGTTTGATCATTGACGAAATCAATCCTCCCCTCGACTGTACAGGTGTTGATTCCCTCAGTGAAGACCAACTCGAAGCCTTATTTTCAGAGATTCCAGAAGACTGGGATTTTACCGAATTAGAAAATGTCTTTGATAGCGAGACTATAACCGAGTCATTTAGGGAACAGTTAATCACTTACATTAACAAGAGGAATGGCGTACCAGAAACTGAAGAGGAAGAACAACACACAACAGATTCTGAGGAAAAAACCCTTGATATCTTCCGCCTTCGAGATGAAGTCGTCAATGATTACCGTCGCTACATTGAAAGTTTTCTCACCATCCGTGACTCAAAAGTTTATCACTTTGTCCAGCAAGCCCTCAACCAAGGACATCTCTGGCAAGATCCCCTGATTCAACTCAATCCCGCTTATGAAAAAACTGCTACCACCCAAGATTTAATCCAAAACAGCGTTCTCCATTCCCACTGTCAGCAGTATTTCCCCAAGTTTAACTTCTACAAACATCAAGAAGACGCGATTCACCGCGCCCAAAATAATGAACCCTACGTCCTCACCACAGGAACAGGTTCAGGAAAAAGCATTACCTACATTGTTCCCATAATAGATGACCTCTGTCGCAACCCAGACTTAAAAGGGGTAAGGGCGATTCTAGTCTATCCGATGAATGCGCTAATTAACTCCCAGAAACAGGAGTTTGAGAAATATTTAGAAAATGCAGGTCATTCTCACATTCGCGTTGAACAATACACTGGACAAGAAAACTTAAGCCGTAAAACTGAAATCCAAAATAACCCTCCTCACATTCTCCTCACCAACTATGTGATGTTGGAGTTAATGCTATCGCGCCACCATGAAGAGAAACTGGTATCCTCTCCCAAACTGAAATTTTTAGTTTTAGACGAACTCCACACCTATCGCGGTCGTCAGGGGGCGGATGTCGCCATGGTGATCCGTAAACTGAGACAACGCTGCGGTCAAAACTTCCTCTGTATCGGGACTTCTGCAACCATGTCCACGGAAGGAACACGCCAAAATCGCCAAGAAACCGTTGCTCAAGTGGCTAGCCAGTTATTTGGGGTAGAAGTTCCGGTTAAAAATGTCATTGATGAAACCATTAAACCAGCCATTGAACAAAACATTCCCTCCGTTAACGAACTCCGCCAAGCAGTAGAAACAGGCTTACCCCCCATCTCTGAACAAACCAAGAGCGCGTTTTTCAATCATCCCCTCAGTCCATGGATTGAACAAAACTTTGGCTTAACCCAAGCTGAAGATGGGGAATGGGTGCGCTGTACTCCCATTACCTTACAAACAGGAGCGAGTCATTTAGCAGCAACCACAGGGCTAGAAGTAGAACCCTGTTTAGAGACATTGAAACAGATGTTTTTATGGGCGAGTCGCACCAAAGCCCTAGCCTTTCGTCTCCATCAATTTATTTCCCAGGGAGGGAGTGTTTACGCCACCTTAGAACCTCATGATCAACGGGAATTGAGTCTAGAAGGACAATATCGCACCACGCGCGATCGACTTTTATTTCCTCTGTTATTTTGTCGAGAATGCGGACAAGACTATTATCAAGTGGTTTACGATGAAGAGCAAGGAGAAGTGAAACCCTTATCCCCCTTTGCTGAAATCGAAGAAAGCAGCGAGGCGGGATATCTTACCTTGGATGAGCCCGAGTTATGGGAAGAAGAAGACCAAGAACGGCTTCCTGATAACTGGTTTCGAGTGACCAAAACTAAAGGGAGAGTCCCGAAAAAAGAGTATCAGAAATTTATTCCCCGAAAACTCTACATTTATCCCAACGGAAAAGTAGAATTGGGAGCAGTTACGAAAAATCAGTCCCCAGCACCCATTCCCTGCTGGTTTATTCCCAAACCCTTTCTCACTTGCTTAAACTGTGGGGTAGTTCATGACAAGCGTCGGCGTGAATATACGAAACTTGCTCGTCTCAGTAGTGAAGGACGCAGTACCGCTACCACCTTACTCTGTTTATCCGCCGTTACCCAACTGCAGCAAGCCAGTGAACAGCAAATTATCTCCCAAGATGCAACCAAAGTTCTCAGTTTCACTGATAATCGTCAGGATGCGTCCTTACAAGCAGGACATTTCAATGATTTTGTCCAAACTAGCTTCTTGCGGGGAGGCTTAAATCAGGCGCTACGAGAAAAGCAAACCCTCACTCATTCTGAGTTAGCCCAAGCAGTGGTGAAACAAATGGGAATCACTCAAGACCATTACGCCAAACAGCCTGCCGAATATGGTGCAGGAAAAAAACGTAATGAACGGGCGTTTCGAGACTTAATTGAATATCGTCTTTATGAAGACTTACGCCGTGGTTGGCGCATTATGCAGCCCAACTTAGAACAGTGTGGGTTACTCAGTATTGTTTATGAGGGGTTAGAAGACTTATGTGAAACTGCTTCAGTGTGGGAGGGGGATCCCATTCTCCAACAAGCAACCCCCCAACAACGATATCGGGCGACTAAAGTTTTATTAGACCAGTTGCGAAAACAATTAGCCCTTGATGCCGAATTACTGCAACGAGACCGTTTAGAACGATTACAGCAAGAAACAGGACAAGTTCTTAACGATAACTGGAAAATTGATCCCAGTGAAAACCTTCGCACAGCAAAGTGGGCAACTTGGGTGCAAGAGGAAAAGGGAAGGGGAAGAAAACAGGAACTGATTAAACTAACAGGGAGAAGTCGTGTGGGACAGTTTCTCCGTTCCCCTCAAGCCTGGGAATGGCGAGATCAATCTCTCTCAGAAGATGACTATCAAAGATTAATTATCGCGTTAGTAGAAGTATTATGTGCTTCAGGATATCTCTATCGGGAAGGAAATGCAGTCCAGTTGCAAGTTAGCAGTTTAATCTGGCAAAAAGAAACCTTAGACGAAATTCCCCTCGATCCCCTCAATTCTAAACGCTTACAAGGAAGTGAAAAGACAACTACTCCTGTCAATCAATTTTTCCAGCAATTCTATCAACAACAAGCGGTCACGATTCAAAGTTTAGAAGGACGAGAACACACGGGACAAGTGGGGACTGACTTACGTCAGCAACGGGAAGCCCAGTTCCGAGAAGGAAAACTAGCCAGTTTATTTTGTTCCCCAACAATGGAATTAGGGATTGACATCTCTGATTTGGGAGTGGTTCATTTACGGAATGTTCCCCCGTCTCCTGCGAATTATGCTCAACGTAGTGGTCGCGCTGGACGTAGCGGTCAACCTGCTTTAGTCATTACTTATGCCTCTTTGGGAAGCGGACATGACCAATATTTCTTCCAACGTCCTGATCAAATGGTGTCAGGGGTGGTCTTTCCCCCCAATTTGGAGTTAGCTAATCAGGATTTAATTGAGTCTCACCTTTACTCTCTGTGGTTAGCTTATACGGGGGCAAATTTAGGGGGATCGATGAATGAAGTTCTTGATCTCGAACATCCCGATTATCCCATCCGAACCGATCTGCGATCGCAGTTAACTCTTGCTCCTTCTACGTTAGCTAACTGTGTTCAAGCAGCAAAAACAGTTCTCTCTGATCAGTTTTGCCAACAGGATCTAGAAAAAGCTCAATGGTATGGACAAGAGTGGATTGAAAGGGTTCTCAACCATGCGCTCAACCAGTTCGATCGCGCTTGTGATCGTTGGCGCAGTCTTTACCATGATGCCGTACAACAACTCAACTCAGCCCGTCAGACAATTGATGATGCTCTACGCGGAAGCATCACAAAAGAAGAAAAGGAAAATGCAGAAATTCTCGAACGGGAAGCTCACAGACAACTAAATATTTTAGTGGGGCAAAGCAGTAAAATTCAAGCGCAGACAGAATTAGAATATTATCCTTATCGCTATTTAGCCGCAGAGGGATTTCTTCCAGGATTTAATTTTCCCCGTTTACCAGTTCGAGCTTATCTTTCCTACGGCGATCGCAGCAAGATGCTTTCTCGTCCGCGTGTGGTAGCAATTCGGGAACTTGCCCCTAGTAATATTCTCTATTATGAAGGGGCAAAATTTGAAGTGTTTAAGACGAAAATTCCTGTGGGTGGGCTTCAATATGAACGGGTCGCAGTGTGTTATCAGTGCGGTTATTTCCATCGTGGGGAAGAATATGAACGAGATACTTGTCACAATTGCAGGGCCTCTCTCGATGCCGATGAAAAAGGGAATTCTGCCAAACTCAATCATTTACTGCCCATGGAAATGATGATTACTAAACGGCGCGATCGCGTTACCTGTGATGAAGAAGAAAGACTGAAATATGGCTACCAGATTACCACCCATTTCCGTTATGCTGAGGGGCGAGCTAAAAGCGCGATCGTCAGTAACTCCCAAGATTCCTTATTAAACCTTACTTATGGCGAAACCGCCGAAATTCTGCGAATTAATCGAGGACTGCGCCAATCCAAGGAGCGAGGTTTTAAATTAGATACAACAACTGGTCAATGGGGAGAACCAAAAACAGAAATCCCACCAGAACATCTCCACAGCGAAGTATATCCCATAGTTCGAGATACCTGTAATATCTTGCTCGTTGAACCAGTTAATCTTCCCTCCGACAAGGCTGCTAGTTACTTAGCCAGTTTACAAGCTGTTTTACAACGAGCTATTCAAGTAGTTTATAAACTTGAAGATGATGAGTTAGCCTCAGAACGGTTGGGAAATGGTAAAACATTGCTATTTTGGGAAGCAGCGGAAGGAGGAGTAGGCGTTCTCTCCCAGATTCTACAAGACCCAAATGCTTTCCAAAGGCTAGCTAAAACGGGATTAGAGCTTTGTCACTTCCGTGATCATGAAAAACCCGATTGCACTCAAGCCTGTTATCAATGTTTACTCTCCTATCAAAATCAGTTTGATCACCCCTTACTAGATCGTCATCTCATTAAACCCTTCCTAGAACAATTAGAAGACAGTTGGATTACCCAAGAAAGCACTCCAGGGGAACGAGAACAACATTATCAATGGTTGTGGCAACAAACCGACCCTGACTCAGAATTAGAAAGGCAAGTATTAAAAGCAATTTATGAGCGAGGAATGAAACTTCCCGACTCAGCACAAACCCTAATTCCAGAAGCCCAGTGCCAGCCAGACTTTCTGTATGAAGTGAGCAAAGTTGCAGTCTTTTGTGACGGTTCGGTTCATGATACACCCCAGCAACGCCAACAGGATCGAATTCAACGGGATAATTTGGAATTTAATTCCCCCTATTCGGTCTTCTCGATTCGCTATGATCAGGATTTATCCGAGCAGTTAGATGAGTTAGGCAGTCTTCTCTAAACTCAAGTCTTCAAACTCTCTCTATGAATTGAAGATAATCAAATTCAAGGTTTCTACCACCTCATCGACAAAAGATTTGGGTAAAACTTCTCCTGTTGTTTTCCACCAACGAGTATTTAAATCAAGTGACCTCACCTGTTCTGCGATGACTGACCCCTGAACTTGAAACCCCTCTGGAATGGGAATCATAATTTTTACTTCGGGTTTGACTGTTCCCGTAATGGGAGTAACAATCACAATCCCTCCGCGAGCTTGATTATATTGAGTGTGACTGATGACTAAACAAGGACGAGCATTTCCCGCTTGTTCTCGACCGCTAATCGGATTAAGATTAATTCGGATCACTTCCCCCCGTTCGATATTCATAAGCGGTCCTCTAGATTAGTTCCTCACCAACAGAACCGCTTTCATTAAATTCTCTGGTGTCTTCGGGATATTCAAAATCATCGGGAATGCTAGATAGTAACTCATCAAGGCTAGAAACCCGACTTCTTTTCTGAATCATGATTCCCTCTGGGGTTTCGGTCAACTCCACTAGGGAGTTTTCATCTAGACCATAATTTTGAGCAATTTTCTGGGGAACTCTCAAGCCGAGACTATTTCCCCACCTTCTCAACTGAATTTTCATCACTAATTATCACCTTCTAGATTATACTATGTATAATTATAACCATATCGCTTTGTTATGGGGAGATGGGGGGAAAAGGGAGACAAGGGAGATAGGGAGACAAGGAGAAGCGATTGTTCATGTCTATCAAAATGTTTCCCATACATATTGCATACAATTAAAATTTTAGCTATATTATGTATGTACCACATATATGCACCAGACATGAGCGAACACGAAAGCCAAAACCACCAGAAACTCAATCAAGCTATTGACTCCCTCACCGACCAGATGGCATCTCGCTACGGAGATAATATCAAGCAGGAAGCCCGTCAGCAGTTCAGCAGTAAACTCCAGTCCAAAATGGAACAAGCGGCAAGAGAAGCCTGCGAAGAAACTTGGCATGACATTGTTGAAGAAGCCAAACAAATTCTCTCCCAGTTAACTCAAGCCCAAACTTCCCGCTGTCTTGCTTATGAACAAAACACTGAACCCCTTTCTGAATTTGAAGCCTCACTCCCTGAATTTGAGAGTCTAGAAGAAAAACTCATTGAAGGACGAGAAAACACCTCTCACCTACGTTTAGTCGGCGGTGAAGATTCCCAATCTCAAGAAATTTTTGCCGCTTACTCCATGGGCCTCACTCCCCTCGAAATTGCCCAAACTCTAGACATTAACGAAACTG
Organism: Euhalothece natronophila Z-M001; assembly: GCF_007904085.1. Lineage (GTDB taxonomy): Bacteria > Cyanobacteriota > Cyanobacteriia > Cyanobacteriales > Rubidibacteraceae > Halothece > Halothece natronophila. The sequence goes on along the minus strand of NZ_CP042327.1, from coordinate 63,591 downwards.
AGGTTAAAAACGCCCTCAAAGAGGCAGTGTAATTGCCATGACTTATACTTTAGAACAACTTGAAACCATCACTAGCCTTAACCCTGCTCACAAACAAGCCATTGAGACTCTCCTAAGCTTTTATCAGTTTATTCGTAGTACCTGGACGGCTAGCGCGATCGCGCAACTGAAACAAGCTCATGATTTAGATTTAAGAAGAAAGCAAGATCGGTTGCAACTTGCCCATTTAGCCGCCAGAGAAGAGTTAGACTTTGCGCGATCGTTACCGCAAGGATTAGAACCCCTGGCTGACTTACCTCCAGAAACACAGTATCAACCAGAAACACCAGAAACAGCAGAATCAGAAAGTGACCGTTATGCCCGTTTAGAAAAATTTACTCTCTTACTCCTCACTGGACGAATTTTGCCATCTGGTCAACCCTTAAATGGCACACAAGACGCTCCAGCGATGCGAATTTTAGGGAGTCCGAAAACCCTAACGGAACTGGAATACAACTATAAGCAACTAGTCAAACATCATCATCCTGATATTAGTCCTTTTTCTACTGAAGAAGCCCAAGCCCGATTTACCTATGTTCGCAAACTGTATCAACTGACTCGTCGATGTTGGGAACAACTGAACCCCACAGCAACAATTTCCCAAGAGACATTACAACATCGCTTAAAAGCGCGAGTCCCCTATTCTCCCGAAAGTTTCTGGTATTGGCTGGAGTAGCTAGCAACCACAAGACACTTGCCAATTTGCGAGCCATAAGGGAAAATAAATGAATTGCAAGATAAAATGTAGCAAGGTTGTAGGAAGTTGCAATGGAATCTGAAATAGATCGCTATCCAGTGAAATCATTAATGGAGCGATACCGCATTACGCGCAGTGTCTTGTATAACCGTTTCAAAGGGTTAGGCATTGTTCCCACTAAATTTGGGCGACAGTCTTACGTGACGGGCGAAGAACTGGCGTTGCTGGATCAGTTGCATGACTATATTCAAGCAGGGGGCTACATTACAGGCTTTATTCAAGAATACCAATTCAATGAAGAAAGTGAGGCGTTGCCTTCTGAAGGAAATGTTGAACGCAATGGCAACAACTCAACAGGAACTTTGAGTCATAACGGCAAGCAACTTGCAAATAAAGAGGCAGTCATTGAGTCTCCAGAAGTCTTGGAGAAGATTATTGAAACAACGGTTAGCAGTACAGTAAAGGCGATTCGCGCCAGTAATCAAGATACACTGGAAGATTTAGAGACCTTGCAACGAATTGCGGATCAGGGGTGGTTAATTCCGACGAAACGATTGGCACAAATTATTGATCGCGCTCCCTCGACTTTGGCAAGAAAGTCGGAAGTGAACTATTGTGGGTTTCGATTGATTCGAGCGCAACAGGAAGGAAATCAAAGTTTATGGCGTGTAAAGAATCCTAAGTAATGAATTAGCTTCTCACAACTGAATTTTGATTGCTAATATGTGCTATTACATCTCTCTCTTCCCCTTGTACAATGGCTCTCCTCTACTGGGGAGTGGGCAAGTGCGAGAAGGTCAGCAGTTGGATGAGGAAATTAAGCCACAGTTGGCAAAAGTCAGATTTAACATTGAAGAGTAATATTAGCAACTGCTGAGTCTCCTTCAAGAATTTCTAATCGTAATACCATCTCTGATAAGCTATTGCCACTCACCTTCCCCAATCCGATAGAGAAAAAGATTACCGCATTGCGTGGGAAGCCTTTAAGAAAAAAAACACTTTGATTTTGCATCCGAGACCCTCTACAATAGATGTTAGTGTGTTTATCCTCATAGGTATTTATCATGGCTCGTTGGTCATTAGTTGTTTCCGATGATACAGACCGTACAGTGAGAGGTTATCTCGGCGCTATTGGTGCAAAGAAGGGCGGGTTATCAAATCTTGTTGAAGAAGCGGTGAAGCGTTACATTTTTGAAGAAACTGTTAATACGGTACAAGAACGTAATTCAGAGTATTCTCAAGATGAAATTATGAATGTCATTGATGAGGGGATCAGAGAAACTCGTGCATCGAATCGTTCTTGATACAAATATTCTTATCTCCTCTCTTATTAGTAAAAAAAGTTGGCTCTTCTAGAGTAAGTATGGCAAATTAGTAGAAAAAGCTCCAATGTAAATATACAATTATGATGGAAAACTCTTTTTCCATCTTTGAAGCGCATGAGAAACTTTATACAAGTCTTCTCAAAAAATTAAAATCAAGCTCAATGCCTAAGTTGCTTTGATGAACCCACTCATCTATTTTTTCTTAATAACGACCATCGAACACTTAAATTAGTTCTTGTTGCTCAACCAATCCTCAAGCGCCGCATCAATAGAATCATATCCCTTCTCCATTAACCGTTGCAAAAGCTCAGTGCTAACAGTTGCTGTAACCGTTTTTTTAACAGGGGCTGGTCTAATTTCATCAAAAAATAACGGTGGTAACAACTGTCCCCAAACTTTCACCACCACACTATAGTCCTTTATTTCCTCAACAATTGCTAATTCGCGATTATAGACATTCAATTCAGCATCACTACGATTCCGAAGATGAATTTGAACACAATCTCCTGGTTTACTTTTTGGAAAAGCAGGGGGATTTTCAACTTGAGACTCTTGAAACTGTGATTTATACACTTTTTTGGCAACCTTTTGAATATGCTCTGTCGTTATTTTACCTTGGGGAGCCGTTTCTACGACTTGAGACCAAGCTTCTCGTTGCAAAATAGGATCAAGTTTCGTGAGAGGACGGACTTGAGCCTCATTCCTCGGTAAAACTTCTGGTTCAAAAGTGTCCCCAATTGGGGACAGTTTCATCGGGGACATTAAATTATCAAGAACCGCCGCCGCTTTAATTACCCGATAAGCATGGGATTTTTTAAGTCCCCAACGCCGCTCACAATACTTTCTGAAATTGGAGTAGCCTTTTTCCTTATAAAGTTTTTCATCTCGAATTTCAGTGAGAGCTTTCCCTACCTCATAAAAGGCTTTTAGTCCCTTTTCGATGAGCTTTTCTAACTCGAAAAATCTTTCCTCTCGATTCTCTGCCCAGCAATGGTTAGAATAGTGGCTAACTGTTTGTTGTTGGAACATTGAGCCATCTCAGCCTCATTGTTACGTGATTAACTCCATCATAGCACATTTAATATGCTATGATGCCTCCCAATTGATTGATATACTAAAAATGTAAAAGTTAAATCCATCTCACTATGGCAGGGAAAGGACAACCTAAAGGCTTTGTTGGTAATCCCAGCGGGAAAAATCAATACGTTTTAAAAAAAGGAGCAGGACAAAAAACAGAACATATTGGCATAAATATTGTCCCCAACTTAAAACAAGCAATTCAAGCTGAAGTTAACACTCGCAAGGAATGTGGCGAGAAAGTAACTGTGACCGACTGGCTAGAAGAAGCCATCCGAGAAAAGCTAGAGAAAAGCCTAGATAGAAAATAACTTCCTACTGTTTGGGGACACTTTCTATAAAATACTCTGTCCCCAACTTTTTCTTAATTTTTTTTCCTTGATTTTAGCAATGGCATGAGTTTGGCAAACGTAAGAGATTAGAGATGCTCTTTCATGAGGCAAACGGCAAGTTAATCGCTCGTTCTATTCACTAACTCTTCCCGCAGAACTCGACGAAGGTCACTTTCGGTAAGAGGTTGCTCTGGTGAATTTTGAAGATGAGCTTTCAAAGCCTCATTAATTAATGTCTGATAACCTAACCCTCTAGCTTCCGCACGTTCTCGGAAACTTTCCAAAATCTCGTCATCCAAATAGATCGTAATGCGTGTTTTTCCTTTTGATGGAATGGCAGGACCACGCTTCCCTTTCGAGAAATCATATTCATCCCTCATAAGCCTTAGCCTCCTGACGTGTGGCGCGACGAGCAGAAATTAGCCGAAATGCATCACCGCGGATCGTGTAAACAATAACCAATAGCAACCCTGAGCTACTCATCCCCAGTGCTATAAAACGCTCTTCCTCTGATGCATCTGGATCAATGTCATGGACAGCGAGCGGATCATAAAACACAAATTCAGCTTCGGCAAAAGAAACACCATGTTTTTGCCAATTAATTTGTGCTTTTTTGGGATCGTACTCAACGTCCATACATATATTATATGTATAATTGGCAGTTTAGACAAGACTAAGCAAGTGATGCCGAGTTAACTCGCTTTCTAGACTTCTCCCAAACCTCTCCTACTATTGTGGTTAAGAGGGAAAATCGTTTGATACAGCACGAAAAATTACACGAAGGACTGTAATATGGAAAAAAACTTAACCTTTCGCTATGACAAGGTGGGAGATATTCTTTACATTGATGTGTGTTCACCTTACCCAGAACAAGAGTCTGAAGAAATAGCAGATCAAATTGTTGCTCGTTTGAACCCACAATCAGGAGAAGTGGAAAACTTGGAAGTTCTCTTTTTCTCCAAGCGACTGGAAGATAAAAATCCTTTGCAGTTACCCGTTGAAGCTGCTTTAAGATTAGTGGATATATAACAAAGCAAGTTATGGCATTCTCACTATTCAGTATTCCCAAGATAAGTTGATTAGAATTATTGGAATCATTTTTGAAATGACCGAAGCCGATGTAGTGATGAAGACTCATCAGTTTTTCAAGAGTGGAGAACTTGCCAATCAGCAAATCTCTCGGCTCTACACTGATGCACACAGTACCTTGCTGGAAAACAATGCTTTTAAACCCTTCCAGCGCTTCTATTTGGATATGGGCGGTTTTACCCTACATCCTGATCTTGTCGGACAACTAAGTGATGGCGAAACTATTTTTGCTGTTGAAGCCAAAGGCGATCGCGACATGATTAAAGGTCTTGCCCAAGCTGAAATGTATCAAACTGCCTTTGCTTGGGAACCTAACGCCTGACGTAGAGCTTTCACTCCTTCCATCGCTTGTCGATGTTGAGCCCCTGTGTAGATGTTACTAGCAGGGGTTGCAAATTCAGCTAATTCTTCCTCTCGTCGAGGTTTCCTTGTGCCAGAAGAATCACACACTGAGAGCCTAAAATCTGACTGAGCTAACGGGTTGGTTGGCTTGTATCGTTTCTCGCCAGTGCAAGAGGTAAGAAGTAAAATACGGGGAAAGTCAGTCTCATTCATAAATTAGTTTGACTACACTGTGGAAGAAGAGATCGGAGTGAGCCATCGGCGGGCTTAATTATAATGGATCAGTGGGTAATTTACAAGGAATTTTATTTTGAAGCTGCTCATCAACTTCCTAACCACAATGGCAAATGTCGTCGCTTACATGGACACAGTTGGGTGGGAAGAGTTTATCTTCAGGGAAAAACTCTCCATCAACATGGATCTCAACAAGGGATGCTGATGGACTACGGTGAAATTAAAAAATATATTCAGCCTCTACTGGATCATTATTTAGATCATTATTACCTCAATGAAACAACTGGTCTAGAGAATCCAACCAGTGAAGAAATTGCAAAATGGATTTTTAATCAGTTAGAAAAAGCTGGTTGTCCTAATTTATATGCTGTAGAAATTCAAGAAACTTGTACTTCGGGATGCAAATATATTAAGGACTGACGCGCTTTCGATTTTAGCTATAATACCTTTTTCGGCTACTGGCGTTTGCCATTATCATCCAATTTTACACGTATCTCGCCTTTAACCCTTCTACGCTTCATCAGGCTAATTTGACGCTACAAAAACGCGATCGCGATGTGCCTAACACGCTTGTCTTCAACTTAGTTACTTAACTATCTAATCTTTCTACTCCCTTAATTTTTTGAGAACGAATCAGCTAAGAGTTATTATCTATGGTAACAATTTTCATGATTATCATTCTTCTAGTTCAAGACGCTGTTATTTCCCAATTAAGGCAATCAATCGCCCCCTAAGCTAAATCAGAAAGAATCTTCGTCGCCTTTTTCTGCTGGCGTTTGCGATTATCATCATAAACTTGCGTCACACTCAAATCGCTATGACGGGCAAAAGAAGCCCCACCACGCATATCCCCATCACTAGCATCCAAATAAGCCGTAATCGCAGAATGGCGAATTTTATGAGGAGAAACAATCTTCTTAATTCCAGCCTTCTCCCCTAGCCGCCGCACCATGCGATAAATGCTGGTTAAACTTAACGGCTTCCCCAAGGTATTATGATCCAAAGACGTAAATAGCACATCGTACTCACTCTGAGGGCGAACCGTTAACCAATCCCGAATTGCCTCCAAAGCGCGATCGCTGACATCAATCTCCTCCCCTTCCTCTCTGCGCCCCTTCCCATAAATCGTAATCCGTTGTTCCTCCCAATCAATTTCACCGCAAGTAATTTTGGCAATCTCTCCCCGCCGTAAGCCATTTTCCCAGAGCAGGCGTAGAATCGCATAATTCCGTTTCCCTTTAGCCGTCGCGCGATCGGGAACCGCCATCATGAGCCGAATTTGCTCCACGCTCACCCCAGTCGTATCCTTATAGCGTTGTTCCCGTTCCCTTTTCAGACGGGGCAATTGCCACTCACATTCCCCAATTCGGTAAGCATACTCCACCAGCGACTTCACCGCACTCACCTTACGATTAATCGTGGAACCCGCATAACCATTAGCTGCCAAGGAATCCTGATAGCCCATGAGCACCCGTAGCGCCTGAATCCGAGGCAAGGCTAAAAACGCTCGGACTGCCCCCGCACTCACTTCTCCACTTACTGCATAAAAGAACCATTGCAAATCATTACTGTAAACCCGTCGGGTATCCTTAGACCGCTTACTCATCAAGAAATTTTGAACGAGCGGGTCATCAACCGAGTTCTTAGTTAGAGACAGATTATGGCGCTTGAGATCAATGGAAGCCACACTGATGGGGTCGGTACAACCAATAATTCAATAGAATATCATGTTTGTCTGGTCTAATCCAATTCCCCAGCCAAAACGATCGCGCCCCCACTCACTAATTGGAGTTGTACCAGAAACGACTATCATTTAGAATCTTTATCTAAAGCACGGTTTGCCTGTTCCACCTCTTGCTGTAATTCCCCTAACTCCAGTGAATTGTCAAATAAAGGAATCCCCCATTTTTCCATCCGTTCAATCACCTCATTGCGAGGAAGACCTAACAAACTGCCCGCTTTACCGCTACTAATTTCTCCCGCTTCTAATAGCGCCATCACGTATGCTTCTTTGGCTTTGGCTGTCGCTTTTTTTGTACTGACTCAGGGAGATTTTGAACCGAAAGCGTAAACTTAACTTGTAAAGCATTGCTTTGGTTGAAATGTTGAAACTGAGTTGTCATAATTGATCTTCCTTTTCGCTTCTACCTTCTTTTCTAATTTAATTTTGGAAATTTTAATTGTTTACAAAAATCTGCGTGATCAGTAAGCTAAAATCAGACCATAAAATCACTTCTAATCGAAATGGATGAAAACTTCAGGAGAAACATGAAAAATTTTAGCTAACTTTTTAGCTTGTTTATTACTAATCGTTCGCTTGTTATTCACCATTTCAGAAACCACTCCACTTGAGCCAATTCCTTCACGGACTAAATCAGCTTGAGTAATCCCTTGTGATTCCATGAGAGTATTTAAAATAGAAACAGGAGTCGCTTCCGACCCCGGAGAAAACTGCTGATTTTCATACATCTCAATTAAAACAGTCCAAACATCAAGTGCTTGTTCTTCTTCTTGATTTCGATTTTCTTTAAAGAAAAGACTCTCAGTAATAGACAACGCTTTGTTATACTGCTTTTCTGTTTTAATAACGAAAGGGAATATATCAGTAATATCTGTCAGATTTTGATTAGTAGTACGGGTCATTTTTCCAAGCCTCCTTATCATACTCAGCATGAGTGAGAACATACTTGATGAAGATTATTTGTTTTTGATAATCAATTCCTACAATGAGACGATAATGATTTCCCTTAATGTTAAATACTGTAAAATTTCCGACCGAATCTGCACTCTTAAAAGTTTTTCGGACATCATTAAGGCTTGTCCAATTAGCACTTTTGGCAATCTTATACCAGTCATCTAAAGGTTGTTTTAAATCAGGATGCTTATTGGCAGCGACTCGGAGAGTTTTGTAACTGATAATCCTCATGTTAAATTGATATATCTTCTAATCCTCTCATATTGAGAGGAAAAATGTCAACATCAATCATTTACCAGAAATTGGGATAAGGAGACAATGTTCCTCATCTGATGAACGTGCCTTAGAACGGAAATAGCTAGGTGCAAATGTTGATTTGCATACTCTACAACAGGAGCGCGATCGCGCTAAAACTAGACTTGTCCATCTACTGACCTTGTATTTTGAGAGACGTTTGTCTCAGCCCATTCCTTCGGCCGAACCGCTTTAACCAGATCCTAGTTCAGGCAATTTTTTCAAAAATACCGATTACAATTCAAGCAAGTTGTTAAATTAAACAATTATGGCGATTCCGAACTTAACGTATGCTGTCATTGAGGAAAATACCAGACCTCAGTCTTTAGAGCGCGGTCAAGATTATTTTCACACGGGAGCGGTATTCTCCGTAACACAGCGCAAACAGACGATTTTTAGCCAAGTGGAAGGGAATGAAATCGACCCTTATCACCTTACAATCACCTTTGACGACCACGGAATTACCCACACCACCTGCACTTGTGCCTATAACTTTGAAGGGTGGTGCAAACATATTGTCGCGACACTTCTGTTTTGTTTAAATCAGCCGGAGGAGATTCAAGAACGTCCCAGCTTAAATGAATTACTCGATCAATTGAATCTTGTCCAAACCCAAAATTTAATTCAAGCACTGGTGGAAAACGATCCGACTCTGATCGAAGAGATTGACTTTCAGGTCAGTCGTTTATTATCTTCAACGCCATCCCCCACAGAGTCAAAATCAAGCAAAGCCCAACCAAAAAGAACAACGGTTGATTCCGCTCCCTTGAAGCGACGAGTAGAACAAATTCTGTACGATACTGCCGTCGCTTGGGAAAATGGTTGGGACGATAATGATGTTGAGTTGAGATTATGCCAGCTCATTGATGAAGCGAGGACATTTGCCGAACGCGGAGATGGCAACAATGCTTTAACGATTTTACAGGGAATTATCGAAGGATGTTTTGAAAATTGGGACGTAGTTTCAGACTATGGCTTAGAACCTGAAGATATAGATATAGATTTTGATCGCGCTTGTACGGAAGCGATTTTAAGTGGAGACTTCACGGAAGAGGAAGTTTTACTATGGCAAGAAACAATAGAAATGTGGCAAGAGGAATGGGGCAGTTTTGCCATGGCTCTGGAAGCCTTACGGCAAGGCTGGGATTATCCTCCCTTATTAAAAGTGTTATCAGAGGAAACGCCAGAACAACGACCTTGGCAAGGTGAACCCCCACAATGGGCAGAAGATTTGAGCCGAGTGCGCTTAAGAATTCTCGAACGGCAAGAACGTTATGAGGAATATCTTCGTTTAGCCCAAGCAGAAGGACAAATTAAAGATTACTTAATCATGCTGGCTCGGTTGGGACGAGTTGAACAAGTGATGACCCTTGCTCCCACGGTAATCGATTCTTTCGTTGAAGCCAAAGCCTTAGCCGAAACCTTATGGGAAAAACAATATCAATCACAAGCCCTAACCATTGCCCAACTAGGACTGGAATTGTGTTTCGATCCTCAAGATAACAATTTCTTAGTCCGAGATTCTGGATTTGCCATTTGGACAAGCAAGCTCGCAGAAACCATCGGCGATTCTGAGGCTGCTTTAGACGCAAGGATCATTGCGTTCAAAATGGAACCGTCTTTCTCTGATTATGAAAGGCTTGAAGCCTTAGCTCACAATTGGTCGGAACTGAAAACAGAATTATTACAGTCCCTCCGAGAAACCGATAGTTGGAGAGCAGAACATGCCAAGGTCAATATTTTCTTAAAAGAAGGGTTGATTGAGGACGCGATCGCGATCGTGAGTGATTTATCCAGTTACCATACGCAACTCATTTTCAAAGTAATGGATCAGGTTCTCGAAAGTCATAGCCAATGGGTCATTGATGATGCCAAAGCCCGTGCTGAATCCATTATTGAACGTTCTCACGCTAAATTATACGAGTTGGCTGTGCAGTGGTTAAAACGAGTCCACGCTGCTTATTTGGCAATGAACCAAGAATCGGAATGGCTTCGATATCGAGAAGAATTAGTGAAAGCTCATGGTCGCAAACGCAAGTTAATGGGTTTGATGGAAAACCGCAGATTATAATTATTTCAACTCAATGCAACAGTCTAAATTCAAGCCATTGGCGACTAAGAAGCATCGTTGGGGTGGCTATGTGAAGGTACTCTTGAAAGCATTTTTTTCGGTTCGTGATCTCATTTCGGGGAATGGCAACGATTCGTGAATTTTACTGTCATATCCCCCTGATTGGGATAATAGGCAATCGGTATGACGTGCATTCAAGGTTGCACGGGAACAAGGGAGAAGATGCCCAGAGTGGCATTAATTCCACTTCCCCGTAGGAAAGCGACAGAAGGATGAGGAAGTAGTCCTCGCCCCTGTAAATCGAGTCTGGTGCTCGTTAGGGGGTTTCCATTAATTCCACTTCCCCGTAGGGAAGCGACATTATATTAAGTCTAGCAAGCCTAACACACAGATGTAGTTTCCATTAATTCCACTTCTCCGTAGGGAAGCGACTGAAAGATTTCATCAAGCTAACTAATCGCGTAAACCTGTTTCCATTAATTCCACTTCCCCGTAGGGAAGCGACAGCGGTAGTCGGATTAATGCCCCTGATGGGTTGACTAAGGATGTTTCCATTAATTCCACTTCCCCGTAGGGAAGCGACTACAACAATGCTGATGTAAATAAAGTTAATCAGGAAGCTAAGAAGTTTCCATTAATTCCACTTCCCCGTAGGGAAGCGACTAAAGGGAGCTAAGCCATTCTCCTTAGGGTCTTCTAAGGTTTCCATTAATTCCACTTCCCCGTAGGGAAGCGACAAGCCAGAGCGGTCTGGTGACTTCATTGCCAAATTCAGGTTTCCATTAATTCCACTTCCCCGTAGGGAAGCGACGCGACTGAAAAAGAACACAAGTCTAAATCCCAAAGAAGTTTCCATTAATTCCACTTCCCCGTAGGGAAGCGACTAAAAGCTCACAAAGAGGCTGGAACAGAAGACCTCTTGTTTCCATTAATTCCACTTCCCCGTAGGGAAGCGACCGAGTCCCTGCATCAATCTACAACGTCAGATATGTGTTTCCATTAATTCCACTTCCCCGTAGGGAAGCGACATTGGAGCGATGATGAGTTTGGTACTGTTCTAGAAGTTTCCATTAATTCCACTTCCCCGTAGGGAAGCGACTTCAGACAGAAGGCTTCCAATTACTGGAGAAAGGAGTTTCCATTAATTCCACTTCCCCGTAGGGAAGCGACCCCTCTAATTTTAGCCCCCACTGTGACTGGATTGCAAGTGCCATTTCCGAGGGGGGTGCGAAATAATTTTTTTGCTATAAGATAAAAATGGTTTAAATCGCTAGAAATCCTTGATAGTGGGCAACCGAGCGGGTCAACGAGAGAATCGGTATTACAGCGATTTGGCGAGGCGATCAGAAAAAGGGTTAAGCAATCCACTTCATCTCTCCCATAAACTGTGACCAAAGTACGGGCGAGATCGACTTGGGTTTTGGCATACTCTGGAAAACCGAGGAAATGAGAAAACGTTTTGTTATTCCTGGTTATAAAGTTGGGCAATCGCAGTTCCTTTTTCTTGAATAATTGTTTTCAGGGAGTCTGGACTCATTACTTTAACTTGTCCACCAAAACCTAAAATCCAGCGATGAAAATCATAATCGTCAACACACCAACAGGGCAATTTCACTTGATAACGATTAGGGAAATTGGGATCATTGGTTGTCTTCAAGCTAAACAAAGTTTTATTCTTTCGATTTAAGTCAGGATTGAAGGATTTTGACATTTTCATTTGTTTGAGAGGAAACCGTTTAGTTCCCTCACTAATAAACCGAAACATGGCATCATTAATCCATAACTCGACAGTTACCTCTGCCATTTTTCGTTGGGAAGGTTCACGACTGAGATAGTTTTTTTGCTGCTTAACGTCTTTGCCCAAATAGATTCCCCCACTATATTCATAGAGTTTTCGGAGTCGTTTTAGTGCCGACCATTGTTCGCTCAGAGGACGTTTTTGAGACGGAGTGCGTCCCAATAATAAGCGATCTACGCGCTCAAATTGGAGCAATCCTTGATGGTTTCCATCATACCGTTCTAAACCTAAATACCAACCAATATTATGAAACACTAATTGCAGCGGATAAGCGAAAAAATAATTGTCTTCTCCAGACTGATAGCGCCCACTCCCGATAATGCGTCCGAGTTCTAATAACTGCCCTTGTTCAATGGCTACTTCGAGTTTCTTGATATTCAGAGCGAGGGCGGAAGGAGACAGTTTTTCCAAGTTAACGATATTGCGATTATGAATAGCACGTACAGGATAAGATTGAGTATCGGCAAGTTGTGACCACTGCATTCGTTCTTGAAATAATTGATAAATTTCCAATGATTCAGGGTCTTCAAGACTTTTTGCTTGGCTTTCCAATAACCGAAAGACTTTCACTAGCTCAGGAAATGATAAAATAGCAGTCCCCATAAAATAGCCCCGTCTCATAGAAAAGTGGGGTAGAATTTCATAAGGTTTAAGCACTTTTTCAATATCTTTACGGAGATTGGAAATCTGTTTTTCTTCTGCTTGATGCTTGATTAATCCCTCGAATTGGAGACGATGCACAAAACTTTTTAATGTTGTTGAGTTTGGTTCACGAATAAAGGGTTCATGGAGAATTAAACGAATGGTATTGATTAAGCGCAAAAAGGGTTCGATATCAGAATAGTGATGAGTCGGATAGTCCTGAGATTGATAAATGCCCAGTTCCAAGGGTTGCTGTAGGTTATTTCCTCCCAATAAACCATTGCTTTCCAACCACTGCAAATCTTGAGCAACAGCCTTTGGATCAGCGTAGAGGGGGTCGGCGGTTTTGGCTAAAAAGGCACAAATTTCTTCAATTTCATCTTCAAATGTTTGTTCCTCGCCTAAAACTTTTTCAATGATTTCGGGGGAAGCGGTTTGCAAATTCCCCAACCCTGGATACTGAATCAGTAAGCGAATTAAGTACATTAAACGCTCGAAATCTAGTAAGCGGGAATAAGTGTGAAAGGTTAAAGGACGATTGCAATTTTCACGATTAATTTTCGTCTTCGGAAGTTTGTTAATCCCTTGATTAATTTGTTGTAACCAAGAATCGAGAGTATCCGGCTTTAAGGTATGCAGTGCTGTAAATCCTTCCCCATCATCAGGGGGAAATTGCTTCAACCAATGGTTCATACGTTGAATGACTGCTTCAGGAACCTGACGATCGCGCTTTTTATTCCACTGCAAGCAAGTTTCCAGAGGCGTTTTCAAATACCAGCCCATCCAATCCACATCACGATATTGGCGAAGATGTTCCAGTAATCCCATGCGCCACGCCCGTTTCGCATTGGTTGCATCATAAATGATCGGAAAGCCTGCTTTCAGGGCTTGGTCAATGGCTTCATAAACCTTGGCTTCCACTTGCGACCAATTTCCCTGAATGGTTTGATCTCCAAATAATTCGGCACGAATCTGATCCGTGGAAATGATCCGATAATGGGGAGACTCTTGCGCGATCGCGCGGGCAAGGCTAGATTTGCCACTGCTGGGGCAACCAATCAAAATATGACACAACAAACTCATTTTTAGGCTGAATATCACTCGGTGAAACGTTAAATCTACTATAAAATGCTTTTTTGATCCAAGCTAACTTTTCCACGCGAATATCCTTTTTTTTTCGCTGTTCGCGTGGAAAGGCAACACAGATGATTAAACTTCCCATATCTTGAACAATAGTGATGTATTTTCCTGTTAGCTTTTATGGTGAGAAAGCCAGGTAAATTTAACTTAAAGTAAGTGATTTATGTTTCATACTGTGCTACAAATTAAATACTAATTAAACAATAAAACTCTTTATGATACGCCGCAAACTTTATGCCCTAATCCAAACTTATAGCACATCAGGAAATAGCATTTGTTCACAATTACATTGTTTAGAAGGACACTTAGAAGAATTGCAACAATGGTGGAATGTTAACCGTTTAAGCCAAGATATCGCCAGTTCCTCCGATCGCGTTAATCTAGAAACAGATCAAGAACCACAACAGATTAAACATCCCATTAGCGGTCAAAGTCAGCGTTTATCAGGAGAGAAAGCAGATCATCTTCCAGACTTAACTTCCATTGCCCAAGAAAGCGACCCCGAAAAAGTCTTTTGGTGGTTTTGGCGGTTCTTTCCCGAAGCCCAAGTCAACCCGAATCAGCAAGCCTTTCTCCCTGCCCATGCGGTTCTCCCAGACTGCCCTCTCTACAGTTATAGTAGTACTGTTTCTGCTTTAGTAGGGGCAATGAACTCAGAGACGGGAACCCCACAACATCCTTATCTGCTTCTCTTTACCTTCTCCCCAGTTCAAGAATTTATTAAAGCCTCCCGTAAATTTCTCGACTTTTGGGCTGGATCATATCTGCTTCATTATCTGGGGGCAAAAATTGCTTGGGAAATTGCCCAACAATATGGTCCCGATGCCGTTATTACTCCCTCTTTATGGAGTCAGGAAATTATTGATGCCCTCCTACAACAAAAATATCCTGATTTCGAGACCTTCTTTCAAGAATATACTGGAAATGATCCTGTTTCTCGGTTTAATGATCAAGAATCCACTAGCCTCAGTACCGCTGGATTTCCCAATATGATTACGGCAGTGGTTCCGGGGGAAAAGGCAGCCCAAGAACTAGGCGATCATTTGAAGCAAACCCTTAATATAACTTGGACAGGAATTGGGGAAAAAGTCCGAGAAACCATTAAGAATAGGGTAATGACAGCCCTAGACACCGCAGAGAAACGGCAAAATTTATGGACAGCCATCAAAGACGAATTTTCTGAGAATCCCGAGTTATATCGCCAAGAACTGGAAAAATGGCAACAGGGTGGCTGCTGGGAATGGAATCGTCTTTGGAATGCTCAACTCGAACATACTTGGGAACCCTATTGGACAGCAATTCCCCTTGGTTCTCCTGAAATGGGGTTAGAAATTTCCCTTCAAGATGAAGCGTTTTCCCAATGGCGAGAACAACAAGATCAACTGTCTCAAACCCGACAAACGATCCCCACAACCGCAGAAACCAATGTTTATGAGAACATTAATATTGGTACTTGGTGGGGAAGTTTACAACAACGTTTAGGACAGTCGATTCAAGCGGTTAAAAATACTCGCACTTGGGCAATTCCTGCGTCTCCAGGAGAACGTTCCACACTTTCGGGTCACTATAGCGCCGTTCATCCGAATTTACTGTATAAAGATCACTTTCGAGAAGGGGGCGGATTAGCCGGTGGTTCTATGCGTCTGTTTTGGCGAGTGATTGCAGAAGTATTTCCAGGGTTGTTTAATGGATCGGAAAAACTCAATGCCCTTGAACTCACTAAACGCATGGCTTGGGTTTATGGGGGTGTCGGCGAAAGTTTAGGAATCAAAACGCGAGAAACTACCCAAGAAGAGACTCCCAACTACGAACAAGCGATTCGCTTTCCTAATCTTAGCTCGATCGCGGCTGCCCGTTTTGCCCACAATCATCCAGAGAAAGTAAAATCCTATTGGCATACCTTAGAACCGTTAATCCGCAGTTATTTTTCTCGAAAACAGCGCGATCGGTTTGGCAGTCTCACTCGTCGTCCGTTCCAAGTCCCGAAAGTGGATCAAGTATTTGATAAGAACAATCCTTTCAACGGCGTGATGTTTTCCAGTAAATGGCTAGGAGATGACCTGAACCTCACCACTGAACAGGAAAAAGCAGAATTACAAAACTGCATTGACCAAGCCCATCAAGAGAACGGTTTTGGCAATAGCAGTCCTGCTGATTGGTGGGTAATTGTGCTTGGGGATGGCGATGGCATGGGACAATATGTTTCAGGGCGCAAGTTAGAGTTTTATGAAAGTTATCTGGATACCAATGTGATTTCCCCTGAAGTTCAGCAGACCCAAGGTTATGAGGAACTGCTGCATCAAACGAAAAAGCGCATGGGACCGGCTACTCATGTTGGGTTAAACCGCGCCCTCCTTGACTTTTCCAATCGCCTCGTTCCTTATTTAACTCAAGAACGCTGTTGCGGGAAAGTTATTTACAGTGGCGGCGATGATGTTATGACGGTTTTGCCCATTGAAGATTTATCCTTATTTCTGCGATCGCTGCGGGCGGCTTGGTGTGGCGGAAACGATCCAATTGGGGAATTTGATGACTCTCCTGATGACAATGCTTCCGATAGCTGCGGCTATTGGTATCCCAAGCAGGATCAAGATATTCCTTTAGTCAACCGTCCTTATTTCACCATGGGGAAAGGTGCCACTATGAGTTTAGGGATTGTCATCGCCCATAAAAGTGTCCCTCTGCCCACAGTTCTCCAAAATCTCTGGTCAGCAGAATCCGATCGCGCTAAGGAACTCGCTGGGGCAAAAGAAACTCAGAAACAAGAGACAATCCCGCCTAAAGACGGACTCTGTTTCCGCGTCATCTACGGATCGGGGAATGTTCTCGAATCTTTAATGAAAGGACATCTGTTAGATGCTTGGTGCGATCTCCTAGAAAATGCCCCTCCTCAAGCCTTTAGTGGGTTACTTTACCGCCTTGCAGAAGAACTCCCAAAGCGATGTCCTGTCACTCCCAATCTAAAACTATTTCGAGAAGCCACCCAAGTAATTTTGAACCGTCGCGATCAAGGGTTAGATCAAGAACAATCCGAACAACTTTTAAATTGGTTAGACCAATGGGAAGATTGGGCATATCGGGCTAACCCCTCCAAAGACCCCAATATAATTGGCACTACGCCAGAGGATTTAGGAAAGATTCTCCGCTTTACCGCTTTCTGGGTGACTCGCCTCGAAGAACGACAAAAATGGACAGGAGAATAATCTCATGCAATGGTACACGATGACCCCCCTCGATGTTTTATTATTCCGAGAGTCCAAACCCTTTACCCCAGGAGACGGTTCATGGGCGCAAGGGCAATTTCCACCACTTCCGACAACTGTTTTTCAAGCCTTACGTTCAGCATTGCCAGTCTATGAAGAAAGTCAACGGGATTTAGAATTTTTAGGACCCTTTCTCATGGATGAAGAGAACACCCTTTGGCTTGCCACTCCTCAAGATTTACTCTGTATTGGGGAAAAATCTTCTGAAGAGACTCCAGAGGATGAATATGAAGATACCGCCGATACTTGGCAAGAAACTGTTCGTCTGATTCCTAATACTTCGGAAGTTCTTGTCAATGAGAACACTTCCTTGAGTCAGGCTTGGCAATATCTGAAAAGTTCCCAATCTTTTGCCGTTATGGTTCCCCCTCCCTTAAATGAGAACCAGTTTATTTGTGGGCGGCCCCAACCTTGGATAAAAGCGGAGGCGTTACTGGACTATTTACAGGGAAAATCTTTGTCCGATCCGAATGCGTTCCATGCTGATCCGTGGAGTTCACAAGTGCTTCCCCATATCCACATGGAAACCGGGAAGCGTCAGGTGAAAGCAGAAGAAGGCTATTTTACAGAAGTGGCGACTCGTCTCCATCCGGGTTGGCGGTTGGTCATGGCTTGTAGTGCCAATATTGAGGAGGAAACAGTGATTCGTTTAGGGGGAGAGGGACATCGGGCCTTATTAAGCGCGATCGCGCCTCCTTCAGTCTGGAAACAGTTGGAGGAGTTAAACACTCCCGATTCGGATCGCAATTGTGCCTATGTGTTGACACCCGGATTAGCGCAACGGATTCCCCATGAACCCATTTATGGGACATATCCCTATTACTGGCAAGAGGCACTAGAAAGCTATGTCAGCGATCGCGCCTTACTTTGGGGAGGGGTTTCTCAAATTCAGCGACAAACTAAGGGAGAAACGGAATTTTCCTTACTCCCGCAACGGGCATTTGTTCCCCCCGGCACCCTCTATCAATTTCGGGAACTTCCGGAACGAACTGACTCGCTTTTACCGCCGCAAGGAGGCGTTTTGCTACACACTTTACAACAACTTAACTACGGAAAACTATTGTGGGGAAAAAACTAATGACACAACAATTAACTTATATGTATCTTCTCACGCCCTTACATACAGGCGCGAGTGCAGATGAAGGCAACCTAATGGGAATTGCGCGAGAAGTTCACACCGAATTTCCTTATCTTCCCGCCTCCTCTTTACGGGGAAAAATTCGCGCCGAATTGGAAGCCAGCCATGGTGAAGAAGAAGCAGGAATCTTTTTTGGACAAAAAATTAAAGACGGACAACAGCCGACAGAAGGAGAAGTTTGGTTTGCCGATGCCACCTTACTTTTCTTTCCCATAGCCTCATTAAGTCATCATTTAATCTGGATTACTTGTCCCTTATTTCTAGAACGTTGGAATCGCTGGTTAGATCAGAATCCTTTAAGTCATTTCATTGCCCAATGTCGTAGTAAAATTACTGACAATACTCCTGCTTTAGTCAGCTTTGATACCAACGAATTGTTATTACAAAATGCCAAACTCAGCAGAAATCATCTCAATCATCAACCTGTCACTGAAATTGCTAATAATCTCAAACATTTACCCTCACAAAATGGGATGATTAGCCAAATATTAGATAATCTAGTTATTGTTAGCGATGAGGACTGTATTTCCCTTATTGAAACAGGATTACAGCGAGAAGTGAGAGTTACCTTAGAAGAAAGGGAAAAAACGGTCAAAGATGGCTCTTTTCGATCAGAAGAGGCCATTCCTCCAGAAGCAGTATTATTCTTCCCTTGGGGAATGAAACCAGCTAAAGATGAGGCAAACACCAACAATATTCGGACAGCAACACAGCAACTTTTAGATGACAAATTACAGTTTGGCGGTTTAGAAGGACTCGGACGCGGTTGGGCATACTTAAATACAGTTAATGATTAAGGAGAGAATTTAAATGGCTAAGAAAAAGACAAGTAATAACCAAAAAAAATCTAAAAAACAAAACCAAAAACCAAAAAAGCCATCAAATCGAGAGACTAATCAAAAGTTTCAAAACAATAAGCCAACGACACAACCTTTACCAAAAAATACTTCACAAGCAACTGCTCAACCTAACCAGCCTAACACTCAACCCTCATCTCCAATCAAGTTAGATACTCGTCAATTTAGTTTAGAAGCCTATGAAGGATTAACTGAGGTGAAAGAGAGATTAACCAAAGAATTGAGTGAAGATTATTGTAAGAGGGCTTCTAGTTTAGTACAAGGATTAACTGCTTATATTTCAACTTGGGGATTGCATCGTTTAAGCGGTGATATGAAAAAATTTCTAAATGGAACGGGATCGGATACTAAATACAAAGGAATTGTTTATCAAGTCTTTCTCAACCGACTTAAAACCTTTAGTAATGGCAATTTTGATCCTAATAATGAATCCACATTAATTCAACTTCCCTTACGGGAATATACTGTCTTGAATCGACTTAGCATTCAGTTAGCTAAAGAATGGTCGTTTTGGGCGGTTGCGGTACTTGGTGAAGCGAAAGAATAAGGAGAATCGTTCAAATGGTAAATCCTTTACAAGAATTAAACTCAAAAAACTTTGAAACAGATCAAGATAGAAATCAGAGTTTGGAATCAGTTGCAAATGCTGAAGGAAAATGTGGAAAAGTCTATCAACAGTTAACACAAAAAACAGAGAATTTAGCCGATGAAACCTTAAAAGTAACCTTTTCTTGGCGGGTTCGTGTCGGCGGAATGAGAGGATTTCAAGAGTTGCTGTTGCCTGTATTTCATCCCGTTTATGGGGTTCCCTATATCCCTTCTAGCAGTCTCAAAGGGGCGCTCTTAGCCCAAGCGAAAAAACACGCAAAAAACGAAGAGATTAGTTTAGCAGAAGTGAAACGAATTTTAGGGGATATTGATCAAGGAATTGGAACAGTACAAATTTTAGATGCGTTTCCTACTGAACCTTGTTTAAGTGTGGATATGGCGAACCCCCAATGGTCATGGAAAGACAATCAGGTTCAATATAATCCTGTTCCTCATCCTCTATTATCAATGGAAGAACCTGAGATTTTAATTGGGTTAGTTTCTACCAGTCGCGGAAGATATCAACAACAAAAAAATGATGATCTCCAAACTGTTAAAGGGTGGCTAAAACAGGCTTTACATGCAGGAATTGGTTCAAGAGTCAGCGCTGGTTATGGTAGAACAACAGTAAAAGGAAATTTACCCCATAGTTCCACTCATCATTTCCAGTTTTATTCTCAAGGAATGTTTGGCGCGTCGAATCAAGATAAAACGTTTCGTCCAGTTGCGTTAAGAGGGATTTTGAGATATTGGTTTCGCGCGATCGCGCTAGGACTTTATAATAATCAAACTGCCCAAGAATTTGAGAATGAACTATTCGGTCAACTTAGTCAAGAGGGAAGTTTTCGTTTAGGGGTGGAACTAACTGAAGAAGACATGGGAAACAGGAATAATCCTTATTTCTGTCAGGGAAACATCTTGATTGAGGCGAAGACAGAGAAACACCATAAAGCGATTGAACAGACCTTATTATTAGCCTCTCATTTAGGGGGAATTGGTCGCGGTTCCCGTCGTCCGCTTCATTGGAATAATGGAAGATTAAGAGGGTGTCTGTGGAAATTTCCCGATCAGATTCTTCCCTGTGATGAAGTGGAATGGTCTGAGTTGATTGAAGATACTTTAGATAGTTTTAAAGCTGTTTATTCAGCACAACCCCCCGATCATCATCCGCTAATTATTGACGTTCAAGAGAAGGGGAAAACTGTAAAACGACGCTGTCAGGATGTTCTCAACAATAATGATGCTATCATTTATCTTGTCCCTTCCCCAGGCTTAAAATATCCAGAAGCGGTTAACAATTGGAACAGTGAAGGACACCAACATAAGGTTATTGGACAAGGCTTAGGGTTGCTTTATAGTAGTGATCATTACAAAGGCTATAACAATTTTACTCGTCGCGGTAATAAAAATGTTGGGGGAAAATTAGGGATTCCCTCTTATGTTTGGATTCAGTCTAATTTCCCAGATGATGATGACCCCTATCAAGTAGTTAGTGTGTTTGGTGCGGGACATCCCCAGCGCGATCGATTTATTCAAGCCTTACCCAATGACTCAATCCAGGTTTATCCTTAATTAATTTAATTTTACCCTCAATTTGGGGGCTTTTACAATTCCATTACGATAAAATGTAGGTGTTAGCTTTTGAAAAAAATCCAACAAACTATGATTACAAAAGACGATCTAAAAAAAGAAATTGATCATCTTTCTGAAGCTGATCTCAAGAAAGTTTACTGGTATTTAGTTACCTTAAAAAAACATCAATCTGAAGCCTTAAATTTACCCGCAATGAAATTGCAAGGAAGACTAGACAATCAAGATATACGTGCGATTGCGAATGAGTAATGAGTTGCTAGTTGATACTAATATTTTAGTTTACGCGATCGATGAAGATTCCCAATTCTATGCTACTTCTCGCTCTGTATTACAAAAAAAGGATAAAACGTTATTTACAACATCAAAAAATATAACTGAGTTTCTAACAGTTATGACGCGTTCATCGGGATATGGACTAAGTACTGAAACCGCGTTAAATTTACTGCAAAAACTGATTCAGCAATTGGAAATTATTTATCCAACTCCTGATTCTTTAGCAACGTTTCTAGAATTAGTTGCATCCTATCAGCCTTCAGGTTTGAAACTCCATGATTTTGAAATTATTAGCATCGCTTTAGCAAACGGTATTTGTGACATAGCAACGTTTAATCAAAAGGATTTCCAGACCATCACTGAAATCACTTTGTTTGAACTCTAAAATACATCCAATTGGAAAACTTATATCCAAACAAATAAATGACAATTTTAATCGCAAATATTGGCACATCCGACTTAGCTGTCAACGTTGAAGGGTACTATCTCCCCATTCGGTTTGATCGCAATGAACCGAACTTAGATGAATCACAATTAACGGAAGAAGAAAAAATTGTTTGGGATCAAGAATATCGTCAAAGCGATGTTATAGATAAATTATGTCCTGAGTTAGGTGTTGAAACTAAACCTGAGGGACGAGAAAAATTCTTCTTTCGAGATTTTACAGAAAAACTCTTGGCTGCGTATGAACAAGATGAAGGAAAATGGCATTCTCGTATCAGTCCGGGTCGTTTGCAAGGGATTGTAACCACAGCTAAAAATCAATTCCAAGCGCGATCGGCTTTTATTTTTGTGACTGATCAACCGCAAAAGCATAAGGATGATTCAATTCATTTATTCAAAATCTTAAAGAAATGGTTTTGGCGAGAAATGGAATTTGAATTAATCCCAAAATATATTCCGTCAGATACTGATGATTTTGCTGTCAATCTGGATCTACTTTTAGATTTTTACTATCGCTTTTTCCATGAATTAAATTCGCAAGAAGAAATTTTAGTCAGTATCAAGGGGGGAACGCCCCAAATGCAAAATGCGTTACGGCTACAAGCGGTATCTTCCACCATTCCCAAGCAGTTATTTGTTGAACCCAAACTATCGGTTAAAAATATCTTAGCAGGTCAGCCTTCGGAATGTGAGCTAACGGCTTATTGGAAGTATATGCGAAACCAAAAATATCAAACAGTTCAACAGTTATTAGATCGGTGGGACTTTGATGGGGCGATTAGTATCTTAAAAAGTTGGCATTCTATTTTAACGTTTTTAGATAATAAAGATGTTTTAAGGAAGGGAGAAATCAAACAAAGTAGAAAACGGTTAGATTTGGTAATTGCTGGCTTATCTATAGCACGTTCTTTGTTCAATCTTGATATTAAAGGCGGTCGCAGTATCATCAATGATGATAAAACTGATCAATCAAGCCTAAATCAGTATTTCAGGTTTAGCGACTTTCTAGATGAGGGTAATTATGATAGCTTACTCAATTTATATACACAATGTCGAATTTACTATGAATTATCCCAAACCGCTAATTTTTTAGCAAGAGTGGGGTCTTTTTATGAAAATGCGATTATTCGTTTGATTGAGAAAAGAGGAGGATATCACTATTTAGATCAATGGAAAATCAATGTTAATCAGCTTCAAAATAAAATTGGCAATCCTTTATTACAAGAGTTTCGGAAGCTAGAAGGAAAAGGTTCTTTAGAAAATCCTTACAGCATTAAGTTTAGTCGGTATAGTAAATGCAACTATCTTGATATTCTAATTAAACATCGCGCCCAAACTAACTCTAATTTACAGTCTGATTTAGATAACTGGAACCAGCATCAATTTCAGTTTAGTGGGAGAACCTTTAACGGCATTTTAGGACTTTTCAAAGCCCTTGATTATTGGATTGAGAAACGGAATGATTTAGTCCATAATGCAGAAGGACTTTCTCAGGTGCGTATTAAGGATTTTAATCGCGATCGACCTCAAGAAGCCTGTACTTATGATGATATTATTCCCATTTTGACGGAAATTCTGAAGAATCCTTTAGTTGCTTTGAATCGCAATTATCGTCAGGAGTTTGTAGAAAATAACCATTATTACATTTATTCTAATACGAAAGAAAGCGCGATCGCGCTACTGATGACTGATGCTTCCGACAATTAAACTGCTTCCTTAAATTTCAACTTATCGCTTTCGAGTAAAGCAACCGCCTCTAATTAACAGGGGCGGTTTTTTTAATTCCACTTCCCCGTAGGGAAGCGACAACTCTCTCAAGTTTTAATTCCTCCTATGTAGTGTCCCTCTAGTTTCCATTAATTCCACTTCCCCGTAGGGAAGCGACTTCTTCTTTAGAGAAGTGTTATTATCTTTCCATTTACCAGTTTCCATTAATTCCACTTCCCCGTAGGGAAGCGACTAAGTGACGAATTCGAGGTCACTTAAAATGCAAGCACAAGTTTCCATTAATTCCACTTCCCCGTAGGGAAGCGACTGATGAATTCAATCGGAGGACACTATGTCTGACATTTGTTTCCATTAATTCCACTTCCCCGTAGGGAAGCGACTTTATCAACGTCTTTCAAGGGGATAAACCTAAAGTCAAGTTTCCATTAATTCCACTTCCCCGTAGGGAAGCGACTCCTGTCTGAGTCCCAGTTAAACCGACTTCTAGCACGGGGGTTTCCATTAATTCCACTTCCCCGTAGGGAAGCGACCTAGTTGACCATTAATAATCAAAGGAGACCAATATGTACATTCAGGTTTCCATTAATTCCACTTCCCCGTAGGGAAGCGACCCCATCCTAACCTATACATACCTCAACCCTTGTCCTACGGGTTTCCATTAATTCCACTTCCCCGTAGGGAAGCGACCCCTCTAATTTTAGCCCCCACTCTGACTGGATTGCAAGTGCCATTTCCGAGGGGGGGGTGCGAAATAATTTATTTGCCATAAAAGAAAAATAGTTTAAATCGCTAGAACTTCCTAATAGTGGGCGACCGAGCGGGTAAACGAAAGGATCGGTATTACAGCAATTTCCAGAGGCGATCGCCTAAACTGAGAATGATAATCAAATGATAGTTGACCCAGGCGGTTGAGAAAGAGGAACCCCACCCCAAATTTCCACTTGGGACAAACTATGAGCAGATAGAGGGTAAAAGCGGACACTATCTTCATCAAGTTTTACCAGTTTTTGCAATCTTTTTTTTAGGGCTTCGTACTTCTGTTTTTCCAGACAACATTCAAACACCGATAATTGTACCCGTTGACCATAACCCTCCAATAACTCTGCAACTTTCTTACGCCGTTTATCGCATGGGATATCGTAAGTAACGACGTATAATTGCATCAACTATTGAATCTCATAGGGGGTATAACCTTGGACAGGATGATAAACAAACTCCTTATATTGCCGAATTTGGCGAGTTAGCATATCCCAGCGCGGTTGTTTTTCAGTTCCCACCGGTTGTTCCATGCGCTTGAGCCAAGCGTTGAGAAACTTTTTCCGACCGACTGCATTAAGAAAACATCCCCCCTCTTGATAGCGAAAATCTTGCTCTGGATTCATGGTTCGAGTATTAATCAACCACAACACTAAAGAATCGACAATAGGAACCCGAAACTCTTCAATCAAGTCGGAAGCTAAAGCGGCATGACGTTCTGAGCCTTGATGCAAACAAGCATAATAAGGATCGAGTCCTTGCATTTCGATTAAAGTCAGCAGATGATTCCACAAAATTTGATAACCAAAACTGAGCAGGGCATTGGTGGGATTAGTCGGCGGACGGCGGGTGCGTGCCAATAACTTGAACTCATCATAAGCAATACACTCCCCAAGAGCTTGAAAATATTGCACTGCGCCCGAGCCTTCAATTCCCATCAACTGGTCAAGGTGACTCACCGTTAACGTTTTCTGAGCAAAATAATTAAGAGACTTAATCGCTAGTGAGATACTCTCCTTCTGGCAAGTGCGATATTGCCGCATCAGGAAAACCCGACTATTTTTCAACTTCGTTTCCACAATGCGTTGGGCGATAATCAGTCGCTCTTGTGGCGTTAGCTGTTGTTGATAGCGGGACAATTGGCGATATCCCCGCTCAATGGGCATAATGCGCCCATAACAGTAGCCCATCCGTGACAAAAAAGCAATGGGAATATCTTCTTGCAGACAAACCTGAATCGCTTGGGTAGTAATTTGAGAGCGACCAAACACTAAAACTTGTTCCAAAAGAGGAATTTGGACTTCTCCTAAAACGTCCTCTCCCTTCTTAATCAATAGCTTCTGCTGCTCTCGACAAACATAGCACCCTTGCTGGGCGACATAAAGCGTGTGCATAAGTTTTCCTTAATCTGGTTCAATATCAGAGGAATTTTGATCGCGCTCTAAGGGAGAGAACGAATTCGGGAGATTGACCACTTTGCAGAAATAGGACAACGCGATCAAACCGTTAAACCCAGCAACTGCGATATTACGGACAAAAGCGATACGAGCAGATTAAAACATGAACAATTCCCAAAAAGAATTTCTATCTTCAAATTATTCTGAATATGGGAATGATGAAACCGTTTCTACGCGAACAGCCAATTCCGTATCAAGAAAAATTTTTTTTGGCTATTCGCGCAGGAGAAGGTAACAGTTTGGAAAAAGAAGTCAATAATGAAAATAATCAAGTTCGCAAAAGCTCAAAAACAATGACCCAGCCTTTAGAATTAGAACAACAAAAGCAACAACGCCTTAGCAAAAAACGAATTTGGATTTCGAGTGTATTAGGATTTTTCATCCCGATCGCGCCCTACTTATATACGCAACGCTGGAAACCTCTACTCTGGTTAGGAGGAACTGCATTTGGGGTTGTTTTTCTAATGGAAACCGTAGCGCCGACAGATAATATGAAAAATGCTTTTCAGCGCGGTCAAAATATTGGTCCTATCATGTCATTAATTACCATTACCGATAATTGGCTTGCCATTAGTCGAGCGCGAAAACGATTCCAAGGCGACGACGATAACGCTTCTGAATCTTGAAGCCAAAGCCAACTTTTACTCCGCCATTCGCGTGGAGCATTAACACAAAATCCGCATCTTCCTCAATCATAGAAATAGCAAACAGGAAAGGATGATGAACCAACAACCCCAATGGAAACGAGACGGAGCCAAAAAAAAAGCAAGGAAAACGCCCCAAAATGCTCGTCGTAAGCGAAAACAAATCAATCACTGGCGTTCGGTACTAAAGAAGCAATAAAGAAGATTTTTTTCAACGGTGCATCAATGACTCTTATGAAAACTCAAACCCGCTTTATTTCTCCGGCACTAAATGAACTCTCTTCTCTGAGAACCCCCTTAACTTGGGGTGAACAAAAAGTGTTGGAACTATTTCACGAAAAACTCTCTCCCAATTGGGAAATTTACATTCAACCTCACTTGAATGGGTTGCGTCCCGATTTTGTTTTATTAAACCCAAGAGTTGGCATTGCTGTTTTTGAAGTCAAAGATTGGAATTTAGATGCAATGCCTTATCGAGTCAAATTTTCTAAAACGGGGCTTCCTGAACTGTGGGCAACGTCTAAAACCGGTAAAGATTTTCCAGTTAAAGATAATCCCATTGAAAAAGTAATGCAGTATAAAGAGAGTCTGGTTAATTTATACTGTCCCCGAATTGCTAACAAAGCAGTTGCCAATTATCAATATAAAGCAGTCATTACAGCAGGTGTAATTATGACCAAAGCCCCAACTCAAAAGGTTAAAAACCTCTTTCAGCCTTTTGTTGAAGACTTTAAATTAAATGAAAAATATTATCCCATTGTGGGTCAAGAAGCACTAGAACAAAAAGATATTAAGGCAGTGTTTCCTTCTGCGCGATGGAACTCATCAAAACTAATGGAACCCCAATTAGCGAAAGATTTACGACATTGGTTAATTGAACCAAATATTGCCAAAACCCAACGACAACCCCTTGAGTTGAACAAGAAACAAAAAGAGTTAGTCAATAGTCGCACGGATACTGGTTTTCGTCGGATTAAAGGGTCTGCGGGTTCAGGAAAATCATTAGTCTTAGCAGGTCGCGCAGCGCAATTATCCGCAGAAGGAAAAGATGTTCTTGTGGTGAGTTACAACATTACCTTATGGCATTATCTAAGAGATTTAGCCGTTCGTCATCAAGTGCCAGGACAGAAGATTAACAATGTTGTTTGGTGTCATTTTCATGAATGGTGTAAACAGGTTTGTTATGATGTTGGTTGGCAAAATAAGTATCGTGAACTTTGGAAACAACTAGAAGGTATTCAGGATCAAAAAGAATATCAAGAAATTTTGACAAAAATTCTAGAAGTCGAATTAGTTCAGTTAACCAAACAAGCAATTAATCAAAATCTAGAATCTGTTCCTACCTTTGACGCAATTCTAGTCGATGAAGGTCAAGATTATAACCTTGATTGGTGGAATACTCTACGTCAAGTTTGTCGAGAGGATGGAGAAATGTTATTAGTTGCTGATGAAACCCAAGACCTTTACCAACGCACTCA
Organism: Euhalothece natronophila Z-M001; assembly: GCF_007904085.1. Lineage (GTDB taxonomy): Bacteria > Cyanobacteriota > Cyanobacteriia > Cyanobacteriales > Rubidibacteraceae > Halothece > Halothece natronophila. Next base: position 35,597 of record NZ_CP042327.1, on the reverse strand, counting down.
GGCTTGGACAGAAGAAAGCATGAATGGAGCCGGTTTTAGAGGGGATTGGGTTCGGTTAGATACTTGTTATCGCACTCCCAATCAACTAATCCCTTCTTTACAACAATTTGCTGAAACCTATCTTGAAAATTCAGTTATTAATTTACCTGAACCAGAGACAGCCCAAACTGAAATCAATGTAGCACCTGTTAAAATGCGTTGGATACAAGTTGATAATCAAAAAGATATAACTTCAATTACCACCAAAGCTGTCTTAAAAATGCCAGTTTGGAGTGAACCCGATACCCTGTCTTATTCAGATATTGTCCTGTTAACACAAGATCATCCTTCTGGGTTGAAGTGTGTTGAAATGTTAAAGCAAAATAGAGTTAAGGTCGCTCATGTCTTTGGAAAAAACCATGAAGAAAAAAAAGGTCGTAAATTAGAATTTTACATGGGTGATGCGCGAGTTAAGGCAGCAACTATTCATAGCTTTAAAGGATGGGAATCTTCTGCAATGGTGATACAAATTAACCGAGTGGATTCAGAACAAGATTTGGCAACAATTTACGTGGCAATTAGCCGTCTTAAACGTCAGATTAATGGGAGTTACTTAACCGTTGTTTGTTCCGCCCCAGAATTGGAAGACTTTGGTCAAACTTGGGAGCAATTTGAGAAAATAAACGTTTAGTTAACCTAAAATCATTCATCTTTTGCCAAAACCAATAGTTATTTTAATTGTGAAAGTTGCAAGTTACTACACACATTTTATTTCATTATGAAAGCCACCACAGAAAAAACAGTTCAATTAGAAACGAATCAATGCCATTGCCAATTAGAGTTTATGCGACGGAGTGATAACAATGAGCTTTACCCATTCTATGAGTTACGGCTTACCATTGCGCCCGACTTAAGAAAAGCCCTAGATACCATGAGTTTAAACGATTTTTTTTACTTAGTGCGTGGCGGAAAGAGGAGCTTAAAGCAATGGGCGCAACAACATCCTTATTGTTTTTTATGTTTGTATAAAGATACAGTCTGGTTCAGATTTTTTGATCATTTAGGCTTTATTTGTGATGGACGAGCCGATACCTATATTGCTTATGTTGATGGTCAAGGAAATTTTACCAGCTTCCCTAAAATGCTGAATCTCGTCAATAAAGAACATTTATACACCAATGAACTTTGGCGATTAATTAAAGATTATCCTGAATATTATGAGGGAGAGTTTTTTAATCCTGTTGATAGATTTACCAAAATAATTGAATCATCTGGATTGGGAGGCAATCGCCCTGAAATAATTATTGAACAAGATAATTCTAGATTTATTCAAAAATTCTTAGAGAAAACTCAAGGCAAGAGAACAACCAGACTTACTTGCCATTATGCTTTGCCCTTGGGAGGAAAAGGATCACTCAGAGCTACGACTTTGGGAAGCAATGAACTTTCAATTTGGGTGTTTCGTGCAAGAACTATGTTTCGTCCAAGAACTAAAATTGCAACTATCTACCAAAATTATATTTATGTTCAAGGATTTATTATTCACGAAGAAGACGGAATTAAATATGAGTTAACGCCAGAAATTGCCAATATTATTGTCAAAGCAATTAATGATATCAATTTAGAAGAATGTGAGGACTGACCCTCACTTATCTTAGTAAAAATCAAGGAAATGTTTGACGAAAATCTTTATACCAAACTAGCATTTAACTGTCCCATCAAAGACCGATTTGAACAAGGGTATTGGAGCGACGTAACTCTGAGTTGGCCCGGAACCGTGAAGAAAACCACAAACTCTAACTTTGGGCTGGAACAGGAATATGCGGTGATGCTGTCGCTTTGGGAAGCAGGCTTTCATGATATGCCTAAACCAATCCAATTAAAAGACGATGGGGATTCCATTGTCATGGCAGAAATTCTCTATGGAACTCCTTTAGAGGAGCTACTGACCTTAGTAGAAGCAGGAGAAATCCCTAAGTTTCTCTTCAAACACATTTTGGATATTTTGAGAGAAGTGTTGGAACGTTTCTGGGCAACTGGATTTGCTCATAATGATTTACACACCAACAACATCCTGATTGGAGTTGACCAAGTAGGGAACTGGCGAGTATGGCTCATTGATTTTGGAACGTCTCTTCAAGGAGATCCCGAGAAAGATAAAACACAGATGAGACGCTTCTTTGACGATCTCTAAGACGATTTCTTTTTCAACTATTAATCAACTTATCCTATCCCCTATTATGTTTCAAAAAGAATATATCAACTTAGTTTTTAATAGCTCCAAACAAGAACGATTTAACTTAGGAGGCTGTGCCTATATTTATCCTTATCTTCCTGGAAAAGTGAGAAAAGTAACTAAAATAGAATTTGATCTCAAGTTTGAATATGAGACAATGGTTGCTCTTTGGAGAAAAGGTTTTCACTCCATGCCTAAGCCTCTAGGAATTAGCAAAGATAAGAACTCTATTCTGATGGAAGAAATTCAAGATGGTGTCCCTCTTCAAGAGTTTTTATCACTTTATCAAAGAGGTCAGATTTCTGAGGCTTGCACTACTCATATTATAGAGCTTCTACAGAAAGTGTTAAGTGAATTTTGGAGTAAAGAAGCAGTCCATGGAGATTTACACGCAAATAATATTTTAATTGGCAAAGATATCCAAGGCGCATGGAAAGTGTGGATTATTGATTTTGGGGCAACATTTTTCGGTGGCGATTATCAAATTGATCGCTCAAGATTACAAATATTTCTTGAACACTATGGAGTTAGTGCTTTGTCATAAACTTACCTTTAATTTTACCATTCAGCCTAAATAAATATTAGATAATCGCCATGTTTAATCAAGAATTAGTAACTCTCTACAATCACTTACTTTCTCGTCAAACCATTCAAGAACGGTTTGCTACAGGGGGAACAGCAGATTTACTATTATTAACTCCAGGATTAGTGGCGAAAGCTGATAAAAAAGGCTATCAATTTGTCGAACGAGAATATCATTTAATGCGAGAACTTTGGGACTCTGGCTTTCGGAAAATGCCGCAACCGCATGAAGATTGGGGGCTGGGGTTCACGCCAGAAGCGACCTTAGTGATGGACGAAATTCAGCATAGTGTGCAATTAGAAGAAGTCGCCAATGCTTATCTAGAGGGAATTGTTCCCAAGTTTGTGATGAAACATATTTTAGACTTGAAAGAAGAAGTATTTGCTGATTTTTGGTCAAGGGGAGCGGTTCATGCTGATCCTCATCTCAAAAATATTTTAGTGAATTTAGACCAACAGCAAAATTGGCAAGTGTGGTTAATTGATTTTGGGATGTCGTTTTGGGAAGGAAACGACGATCGCGTTTTCCCTACGACGACGGGATCAATAGCAAAAGATCGCGAAAAGCATTCTTTTTATTTGTCTCAATTTGGACTTGATGAGTTGTAAGTTGTACCGAACTGTGACTAAGAGTACTATAGCAGTAATAGAGGCAATAACGAACGATAACGACCTCTAAGAGAATTTTACCAATTTTTACTTAATATTGTACCTCATAATTTCAAGAATTACTAGAAGTAACGTTAAAACAATTACTATTTTCAAGCTCTTGGAGAAAATGATTTTTTTGAGAACTGAATAAGTATAATTCTTGCTTAGCCCGCGTCATAGCAACATAAAGTTCTCTTCTTGCTAAAGTGGCTCCTTCAGTACGCTTACTACAATCAGAAAAGTTTTCCATCCACGGAATTAGAACTACTTCAAACTCTAGCCCTAAACAAGAGAGAGTTGTAATTAAGCGAATTCCGGGTTTCTCAATCCTATAATTGGCTTTGTTTTTTTGATTTTTCGACACCCAAAAAAACTCTATTCCAACTTCTTGTAATTCATTTTGTAGTTGTTTCAACTGTTGTTCACTAGCTTTACGATAAATAATTGCTATTTCTGACTCATTATATCCTGCATCTAATTGAGTCTTAACTTTTTGAGCCACTGTTGTTTCTAAAGAAATTTTGGAACTTAAGGAATCAATCTGAGGGAGTTTTCCTTGACGTAGCGCTTGACTAGGCTCAACAATTGGAAATGTTATCTCATCTGAATCTGAGTTTTGAGCTACTTTGGGTCCAGTTTGTAAAATACTCCAAGCAGCAGTCAAAATCTCTTTTGTATTACGATAGTTACGGTCTAGATCGAATTTTTTGCTGATCGTACGTCCTTGTGCCTTAATTCCAACTGATTTCCAAGTAAAATCAGAACGCTTGTAAATGCTTTGGCTTCCATCAGCTACGATCATCAAATCTCCATTTTCTGGATCTTTTAGAGCTTGAACACAACATTGAAACCAAATCGGAAGAAAAGTGTGGGCTTCATCAATTAATATGGCATCCCACTTTTGCTGTTGAGGATAACTCCTTAAATTCTCTAATATTTGCTGTCCTACATATTCATCATAATTTACTCCCGACTTGCTAGTGATAGGTTTTCCGACAACTTCTTTTGCCCAAGCGTGGAAATGATGAACTTCAATTGCTCGGTTATCATCAGAGGCTTGGTCTAAAATTGAGCGTAGCATTGAACTTAAACTGATATTAAAACATAACACTAAAATACGAGCTTGACTATTTTGTTGCACAAGCATTTTTGCGCGAGATAGTAATAACAGTGTTTTGCCAGAACCAGAAACTCCAAAGAAGATACGATGACCGCCTCCAATTGACTTCGCAAGTGCTTCTTGTTTTGCATCAAGGGTGGAAAGAATAAGATGATTCGGAAGAGGAGAAACCCCACCAGGAATACTTTGTGGAGAAGCTGATTTAGAACCAATCACTATCTCTGGATAAATAACTCCTTTAATGGTACTGATTTGATCTTCAGTGAGCGGAGAAAAAGAAAAGCGAGTAATTAACATTTGCTCAAGGCGTTGGATGAGAGCTTCGCTATCTATTGTTTCCCATTCCCTTAACTCATCACTATAAGCAACAGTAGGGAAAGGTAGAATCTCTTCCAACGCTAATTCTGATGCTTGCTTTTGACTCAAATTGGACATAACTACCCCTACTCCAACTGGAAAAGCTAAGTGTCCCTGATATCGACCTTTTTGTTGAAGTAATACTTTATAAGTTTCTAGGTTTTGTGATAAAGAATCTAAGTAGTTTCTTCCCTGACGTAAAGGAGATTGATGAAGTTGAGGGGTATTGATGTCTTGATTTCTTGGTAAGATTTCAAAAGAGTCTGCATTAGCTTTGACAATTTGAGATCCGTACCATCCTTTGACTTCAATTACTAGCAAACCAAATTCAGGTCCAAGGATAATGAAATCAGGACGGCGTTCGTTAATAAATGGTTCATACCAAACTCGAAATGTATCAGGAAGATTGTTAGCAAGAACGTTAAATAATCTCTTTTCTCCTGCACTAGCTTTGTTTGGAATAGAGGAAGGAATAGTTATAGCCATAACTAACTTACTTTGAATTGAATAATGATATTAGTATATTTTTAGATTATGGAAATTTTCAAAGTTCATAGCTTTGTAATCCCCAGCTTCGCCCAATCGGATATGCTATATATTGAAAAGGCACTTGAGCTGTAATTTTATCTTCCATGTGATGACTTTTATACCTGCTAAAGGAAAATCCTTTTTCTATACCTTGTTTGATCATAATATCATATAATAAATCATTACCTACTATGCAAATACCTTTATATTGTTGGATATTTTTGACGATATGTGATTGAATTGAAGGTGCTACTAAATCTACTTCAAACAGTTGAATACGACATTCTTTATCATTTACAGAAAATTGATCAGGATCTACAGTTATTTGTCCCCAAACTTCTGAACATTTAAAAGCAAATACATCAATCCTTTTATCACTACTTAATCCAGGCCATTTATAATTCGGATGCTCAGGACTTATATATTCAATTAAAAATGGGACTAATTCCGAAATATTCATCACATTTAATTTCTTGCTCCATTCATTTTTTGAGAAGAGATTTGGATGTAGTTTTTGATACACTTGACCTGTATAAAAAAGAGCTTGGTTTAGGAAAATAGTATCTATATATATAGCACTTTGTTGCTCCTTAGTGTCTATTTTAGATTTATTAATTATTTTACTTTTTCTTTTTCTTTTAAAATATGACTTTTTATTTGTATTATTATTTAAATTATGTTTTTGTTGATTTTTTTCTCTACATTCAGTAACTTTTTCTTCCAGCCCTGCTAAATTATATTGTTCAGCAGCTTTTTCCCACTGCTTTTGCTTTTCAAATAATTGTGCAACTTTCTCATGATTTCCTAGTTCCACAAAAATCTCAATTGCTTCGCTTTCTTTTCCTTCCTGTAAGAATAATTTAGCTTCACTTTGTCGCTGTAGTTGAAAGTCGCCTGAAAACTTAAAGCACTCTATAGCCTGACGATAAAACTTAGCTTCTAAGTAATATAAACCTCGCTCTTTCCACATCTCAGCAGTCGGTTCAATTCGTACCTCTCTTACTGATTCTGGCTCAATTTGTTCAGTAAAACTATCCACTTCTTCCTGAGTCCAAAGAGAAGACAGCTGAGTCTCCCAAATATTCAAAATTCGACGAGTGCGGGTGATTGCAACATAAAGCAAGTTTAATTCTCGCCTTAATGCCGGTTTCTCTTTATCTTTTAAGGTTCCTTTCCCTTCTAAAACCTTTTGCCATAAATTTGAATTAACCTGGAAAAACTCAACTAAGAAAACGGTATCAAATTCTAGACCTTTTGCTTCCTCGATTGTAAAGACAAAACTGGATTGAAATTTATCTGATATTTCATCCTTATTTGCTTCTGTTCTCACCAAAATTGCATCTTCAGGATTAAGCTGTTCAAGAGTCGGTTGTAACTCTGATGATGAGGCATTAATTAATCTGGCCCATTCTCCATAACTATTAACAGCTTGGTTCGATTGTTCAACTGTTTCGTTTAATAAGCGCGATTTTAATTTTAATACTTGATTTGCTAACTGGGTTAATGACCCCACACTACGGAAATTAAAATATAATGTTTCTTGTTTAACAGGACGCTTATTTCGATATAATTTACTCTTTAATTCTTTCCATCGAAACCCACTGGAACTAACGATTTGGTTTAAATCTCCGGCAAAAAACAGATGACCATTGGGTGTTATCAGTTGCAGTAGTAAATGTAGCTGTAGTTCAGTCAAGTCTTGTACTTCGTCACAGATAATCATTTCATAGCGATTACCTGTTCCCTGTTTTATTAATTTGAGAACTTGTCTTGCTAAATCAATTTCATCGAAGCGTTCATCTGTATCTAGTTGTTTTTGATACCACTCTGCTAATTCATAAATTTTTGGACGTTGATCTGTTGAAATTGTTGATGATCTTTTCTTTCCTAATTGTTTATACTGGTTTTTAGAAAGCAGATTTTGATCAGTTTCAAGGTATGAACCTTTAATAATGCTACGAATTTCATCCCAGACTAAAGCTGATGGATACTGATTACGTTCAGCACGACGGTAAAGGTGATCAAAGGCTTGGTAAGTTACTTCATTTGCTTCAAAATAAGTTTCCCCTGCTTCTTCTAAAATGTCTAAGCATAATTCCCGAATTGTTTTGAACTCAAATAAAGATTCAACTTCGCTAATTTTAGCTCCAACTAACCGATTAAACTTTTGCTTTGCCTCTTTTACTAAAACTGGATTATACGCAACATACAGCCGTTTTCCTTCTGGTAAGTTTTCTAGGCTTTTTAGCAACCGATACAACCCAACAGTTGTTTTCCCTGTCCCAGCATTCCCAGACAACAATAAATTGCCATAATGATTAACTAACTCATACTCTTCTGGGGTGAGTTTAAGGGGTAAATCAACATCCTGGTTTGTAATTGCTTGTTGCCATTCTGATTCTGATTCCACTACTCGCCATTGAATATTTCCGACGAGTTCATCTACAACCTCTTCAGAAATCTGTAACTCTTCTGCTTCTGCTTGATCAATTGCTGATTGCTCATCAGGTGTAAGAGAAGTGCGCTCCGTTTCTAAACTTCCAACTGTTTCAAGTTCTTCTGCATCTAGCCATTGATGATCAGGCGTTCTTTGTCTTGCTTTGACTTGTCGAGAGACATCATCATGATCTAAGCAGAGATCCTGGATGGTAAGATAAACTTGTGGCTCTCCAGTATCTGCCTGTATCGATTTAGTATAAGTAAAAATCAAACGAACAGCTTGAGTTACTCTTGCTTCCCATACCCTTTTCGTGGTTCCTTGTAATTTCTTGACTCTTAATCCACCATCAAACTGTCGCTTCTTTAGTTTATCGATACACTTCCATACACGATTGCCGAAATCAGTTTGAGAGGAATTATTAAAAAAACTTATTACATCAGGATGTATAATAACTGGTAAGGTCATTACTTTCGTTCCTTAGACGCTTTGTTACTCATCCTAAATGATTTAGTGCAATCTTTTTTGGCATCACTCTAAGATTAGATAAAGTAAAAAACAAGTGCAAGTTAGTCAAAGGATCAGCGAAGCCTCGCGTAAGTGAGGATTGAACGTTGATATAGCTTTTAGCCTGATGCCCAATGAATCCAGTTGAGACCTGCTGTAGTCTCAGGCTTGTTTGTTATTAATTACTCTTGCTACAGTTGCCCAACGAACAATGTGACAGTTCAGGGTGCGGAATATAGGTTTTAATATTAGCTACTTAATTTTTAGCAGTTTTCATTCTTATTAGGGATATTCTTAAATTTTTGTCCTTTGCTGTTTGAAAACTAATCACCCATGACTGTGGCATCGTTTTTAAGACATGGTATGATATAATACTTTCAGTACATAAAAAAAAGAGGTAATTTTGAAATTACCTCAACCACGTTAAATTTTTACCTTATCTGGAGTAGGATCTAGATTCTACTCCAAATAAGTTTTTACTAAAGTTTTCACCTCCTCTAATTTTTCAATAATTAACTGCTGCTGACTGTTTTTTTGAGTTAATTGATCCTCTTCGGACAATCCCATTTTCTTGGAAATAGCCAAATTAATCGAGTTTAGACTAATTACAGGATTGATCCAGTAAATAAACTTACCGTTTTCACCTGTTCTCTGTCTGAGTAAAAAGGGAAAATCCGCTGGATTCTGTAAAAGATTACATAATTTTCGCAAAAGTTTATTTTGCGTAGGATCTTGATAAGGAAAAATTTGATTTTTCTCTAACCAATCAGCAGTTACGGATTCTCCTTGGGAGGCAATTGCCTCTAGAACTCTGAGTTCGCGGAAGTTTAATTGCTCTAAAAGGTGAACATGGTTTTTTTCATTGTTTGTCATTTTCTTTTTCCTTGCTTTATTGACTTCTTTTTTATTGTAGCGTCTAAAGCTATATATGTAAAGTTAAAAGCTAAGAATAATCAGTATAACTATATTTAGTCAAGGGTTACGTAGGATCAGAATGTGATTCTTCTTTCTCTAGCTCTAATAGATCTGCAGGAGTCACATCTAAGGCTTTACAGATTTTTTCCAAAGTCTGACCGTCAATACGAGGCATAGTCTCGCTATTTTTGAGCCGAGACACTGATACTCTGTTGATTTGGAGCTTTTCTGCCAGTTCGTTATTGCTCATTCGTTTCCGTGCCATAATTTCTCTTAGTCGCCATCGAATCATTGTTTTCTTGATTTACACTCAAGTTTTACTTCTGTATAGTATCAAGCTATTTTTGAAAAACAAGTCCCAGTTGAATTTATGGCAATAGTTGTCTTATCCCTTTTCTGTCAGTTTGCGAACGACAGCGTAAAAGTCACTCAACGCTAACCAAGGATTAACCAGTTTCTTGGTAGTGTCTCGGTTTCTCTTAACTTCTAAAAAAGTTGGCAAGTGCGCTCTATCATCTCAACCCAACCCTATAACTAGAAGACAACGACAAATGACAGGAGAAAAGTTACCTGTGGTAGGTTGAAATCATTCTTGAGAAATTAAACTTTCCATTTCCGCCAAGAGAGACTCCACACGCTTCCATTTTTCAGGATCAGATTTCCAAAGTTGAGAGGATTTTAATTGCTTAACCGTTCGGTCAATTTTTTGTACGGGAGTTACTTTCTCAGTCTTAGAACTCTTAATTGCCTTAACCCGTTCTTTGATCTCATTGAGAGATAGATTTTCCTCAACTGCCTCGGCGAGTAATTGTTGTCGCGAGGCTTCATCTTTTACTCTAGCAATAGCAGTTGCCTTCGTATAAGCCAGCTTCCCGCTTCTCAAAACATCTAGAATCTCCTGTGGTAAATTGAGTAAAGGCAGACGATTAGCAATGAAAGAAGAGAAACTATACCCTAACCCCTCAAAAATAGCTTCCACTTGCTCAACTGTTTCTTTACCCATAACGTTATGGGTAACCTTTCCTTTCTTGTGATTATCTAATTGGTAAAGGAGAGAAACTACTTCAGAATGATCTAAGTTGAGTTCAATCCCCAATAGGGCAATTACCCCTTCCGTTTCCTCAACTGCATTTAAGTCCTCTCTCGCTAAATTTTCAACTAAAGATAGGGCCAAGGCTTCTTCATCAGTTAAATCACGAATAATCACAGGAACTGTTTCTAATCTTAATGCTTGCGCTGCACGAAACCGTCTTTCTCCAGCTACCAACTCATATTGATGATTTCCCTTCTGTAAGGGACGAACTAATAACGGTTCTAGAATGCCATGCTTTTTGATAGAACCCGTTAATTGCTCCAGTTTTTCGTCATCAAAATAACGGCGCGGTTGTAGTTGAGAAGGAACGATCGCGCTAACTAATAAATCCGATTCCGCTTCTTTCGGGAGTTCTGCTAAAAAAGATTGAACATTACGTCGTTTAGCCAAGGATCTTCAAAGCCTCCTGAAATAACGAAACATAATCTTTGGCGGCTGCTTGTGCAGACGAACTAGAATTCTCAAAAACCGTTGCCCCTTGAACGGGTGCATCAGAGATACACTGCCGTTGGTAAATAATCGTATTTAATAAGGGAAACCGTTGATCAGCTTTTAGAGCTTGTTGGGCTTCTCGCAGTAAGATCGTATTTTTAACACCACGACTCAGAAATAAGCCCACTAAAGGACGACCCTGACGGACTTTTTGTCGCTGACGAATCACTTGTAAAATTTGGTTACTACTACTTAAATCCAACCCTGACGGCTGACAAGGAACAAGCGTCAAATCAGATAAATCAAGAATGGTTTTTGTTACCTCACTTAAACTCCCAGGTCCATCAACCACGACTAAGTCCGACTGTTCTTGAGCTACTTCAATCGCATCAAATAAGGCTTCTGGATCTAAAATTGCCTGATAAGAGAAGTTAACTGAGTCTAACTGAGCCAGCCATCCCGAACTAGATTCTTGAGAATCAGCATCAATGAAGCTAACTGATTTGTCTTGGGAGAGCCAGTAGGCAAAATGGACGGCGGTTGTACTTTTTCCACAACCCCCTTTTTGATTAACAAGGCTAATAACAGTCACAGGATAATGATTATTCGCTTTTGACTTTACCCATAACGTTATGGGTAGCCTTTTCTTTCATAAAATCCAACTTCAAAATAATTATAACTCAAATTATCGCCAATCAACGAGGAAAAAATCAGAAGCAAAAGCAAGTTTAGTCATAGGAGGCCTTACAGAGATGAGAGGAATTTGAGATCGCATCCTCTATCAACTTTCCTATTGAGGAGTCCAAAAAGTTAGCTTGGAAAAACGGGATAAATCTCGATAATCAAGTGTCCACACAGGACACCGAAGTTTCATCGCCACATAAACGACAGAAGCATCAGCTAAAGTTCCCTCCCAGTGGGAAAGATCGAGAACAATTTGTTTAATTGCTGAGAAGTCACTTTCAGTAATAGCATAGATTTGAAAACTGCGATCAATGGCGATAAACACAGCTTGTGCTAACTGAGAACCTTGTTGTTGCAACAACCAGCGATGGACTTCAAAAACGATGGGAAGAGGTAAAATTAACGTTCGTTCTTCTTGCTTTAATTGGTGAAAACCTTTAACCGCTTGTAAGTGATACCTATCTTTTTCAAATAGGGTAGCAATTAAAGGACCCGAATCAATAACCAACGCCGTCTTCAAAAGTCTTCCGCCTCCTCATCAGCGTGCTTGGGGGCAGATTTGACAACGCCTGTAAATGCTAAAAAATGAGAAACGTCTTTCTGGGCAAGTTCCTTCTCTACGGCTTTCTGAATAAACTGGGAAAGGTTTTCTTTACTTTGTCCTTCTTGATCGAGCTTTTCTTGAATGCGTTGAGCAAGCTCATCAGGTAAATAAATTGTGGCTCTCATTGCAGTTATCCCCTTTGCTCATCATACTTTTATCATACATGATCAGGTATTTCTCACCCTCTCCGAGCCTCCAAATAATAATCATGTACTTGACTAACAAGTCCACCAAAGTCTAAAAATTCCCGTAAGTTAGGATGATCTTTTACTCGGAACTGACAAATTTCTCCAACATAATGGGGGTTAGACTCATGACTGTTTTGAGTAGCTCGTTCTTTCAGGGGTTGAGTTGTCTGAGCCACTGGTCGAGAACTAGGAACTTTTCCCCCTGCTGATTCCACTGCTTTTCCAGTTGTTCATCTTCACTCATGAAACTAACTGATTTGTCTGGGGAGAGCCATTACCAAAAATGAACGGCGGTTGTACTTTTTCCACAACCCCCTTTTTGATTAACAAGGCTAATAATGCTCACAGGATAATGATTATTCGCTTTCCAGTTTACCCATAACGTTATGGGTAGCCTCTTCTTCCATTGAAACTAACTTAAGACTAATTTTACATCAAACCATCACCAATCCACCAAGAGAGAGCAATTAATCTTTTGCAGTTATCCCCTTTGCTAATCATTTAGCGTTAAGGAATGCACTTGTCGTTCTTTGCGTTGTTTAACTTCTCCCGTTAAGCCTAACGGCTATTAATTGATGGGAGTGACGACGCTGAGACCCAAAACAGTCACGAACATAGGCTTCCAACGAGATATAAGTCTTACGATCGCGCAGTTGAGCTAAACTTGTGTCCGCTTTATAGAAATCTCATTCTACTTTTCGCTCTCGATATAATCGATCCCGTTGTTCATCTTCACTTAGGGAAGGTTGCGTAGTGTCTAAAGTGCTAAAGCCCAAAGCTAAATCATTCATGATATTATCGTGTCAAGGACAGAGCATAGGGTTTGATTTTTCCCTCATGACTAATTCCTTTAATTATACCATTACACCACGGATATTATAGGCATTTTAGCAAATTGTATCCCCCAAAATGGCAAAATCAAAAAAAACAAAAAGTAACTCAAAAAGAAAAACAAAAGTTATTAATCCGTGCGGTAAATACTTAACACACCGACATTTTTCTATCAGCCTTATATGAAGGGTATATTAAGAGAAATGCCAACTCGCTGATGTGTTAACTATTAGTCGCACCTATTAATAATTAAAAAGAATTTGAAAAGTAATGAAAAAAGAGCCGAAAATGCGAAAACTAAAGCAAACTCATGATGAGCTAGGGCGTTTTACGACCCCTGATCCGCAAACTGAACCATTGCTAAAAAAAAGTCTCGGGTTGCGATTACCTGCCAGTGCCTACCATAAAGCGCTACAACTGGCAGAAAGACGAGGAATGAGCTTCTCGAAACTGTTACGAGAAGCAACAATGGTTGGATTAGCAGAAATGGAGAACCAACCAAATAAAAACTTCCTTTCAAGTTATAAAAACTTCCTTTCAAGTTATAAAAACTTCCTTTCAAGTTATAAAAACTTTCTTTCACGTGATAAAAACTTCCTTTCAAGTTATAAAAACTATTTAATACTCTTCAATAACTAATGATTTCAGACTTGGATTTCCGCAATGAAGATGGGAAATATCCTCCAATTGGTGAATTTGATAATGATCAAGCTCTTAATCAGCTAAAAAAAGAAAGAAATAAACAGGTTTTAAAAGCAATTTTAAACTATGGGGGAGCAATTAGTTCTCTCTGGCTTAATACAATGTTTTCCGTTGTTTTCAGTATTCTTGGTGGGAATAAAGTCAAGGAAATTGCTACTTTATCTCACATGATTCATATAATGGAAACCCTATTAGAACATTTTGAAGACGATGGTATTGAGATCATTCCAAAAGTTAAAGTACCAAAAGATGTCGCAACGGTTAATCAAATTGATTTATTTGTACGCTTTCCTCAAAAAATTTACTTTGCCATTTGTCATCGGAAGATGAATGATTCAATAATTACTTATCGTGAGGATAAAGAAACTTTCTATATTCGTCGCGTTAACAACAGAGGAAAGAACATCTGGAAACCTGATCCCTCTGACTATATTCCTGAATGCTTTAGGTGGCTACAAAAAAATGAGCGTAGTCTTTTTGGTGGAAAATCTAATGATACGAGAAAGCCCTCCGTTAGGATATTGTTACTAATGGGGGAAACGAAGATAAATAAGCATCACCCTCCACACTTATATGGCCAAGTTGGTGATGAAAAATTTTTGTGGATTAAGAAACAGGGACGTGGTACACTGACCATTATTGAGGAAGATAGGCTAGTTAAGTTTATCAAGGCCTTTGTAACATCAAAGACCAATTCCTCAAACTCAAAAACTAAGTATAATTCTTCAGTTGATAATACAGCAACCTCTAATGAAAATGCAGTCGTGAACAAGTAGGATGAGGGCTTATCTGCCCGCGCATCTCAAGGTCGAGAGTTCGACCTGTTTTGCGCTCAGGTGAGGCCAAAGCCTCTGAAGTCACTAAGCGTTGGAAATTAGTTGTTGCGATGAACGATACCCAAGTAAACGGGAGGAGCTAACCAAGAATTAATCAGAAACGCTCACTGTTCGCTCTTAATCCAAACGCTACTAGAAACTAACTACACATTAGTATTCTAGCATAGTTTAGAAAAAGTGAAAAAATAGGGTTCTGATCGATTTCTGGTTTACTCCTCCCATCCCAAGAGGAGGAAATCAATGAAAACTAAAACGAAGCATAGTTCCCACCTACTCTTAAATCAAGAACCCTATTCCAAATTTGCCTTTTCCCCAACAACCGCCATTGTTCAATTAGGGCGCATCGCAGTCGCACTAACGGGGGAGGCGGACTAATGGCTAGAGTCTGGGAACGCCACAACCACCGAAACCCCTGCCCTGTTTGTGGGGAAACAAAGAAAGGTTGTCGAACTAATACAAAAACGAATGTTACTCACTGCCGTGGTGAAAATCCTTCTCCTGCTTACCGATTCCTGAAAGAGGATAAGCACGGCTTCAGAATGTATAAGCTGGAATCGGAAATCAGCGACTTTTCCGAAGAGAAGAAACAGCAATGGCTTGAACAAAAGCGACGAGAGAAGGAAAGATGGCTAGAGCAAGAGAATCAGAAAATCAAATCTTCCCTATCTAATCAAGAGCGCGATCGCGCAATCAGAGAGATTCTCTCTCAGTTACCTCTCACTGATGAACATAGAGAGAAACTAAAAGCCAGAGGATTAAGCGATCAGCAGATTCAAGCTGGGGGATATCGTAGCGTTAGCAAGTGGCAAAAATTAGAAACCCCTGTCAGCCCTGCTTTAGCTGGTGTTAACCGCTATGGAAGAGGACTTAATAATCCTTGTGATGGGATTGTTGTCCCAATTCCCAACCAGAATGGCGAGTATGTGGCTTTACGCTTCCATGATCCCAACGCCCAAGAGACAGGAAACGGCAAATACACTTGGCTAGCTTCTAATAAGCAGGGATGCACCCAAAAAGACAAGGAAACAGGGGAGTATCCACTAGCCGTTTACTATCCGTCTGAGATTCAATCTCCTAATCGTGTGGGCTTGTGTGAGGGCTTAGAATGGAAGCCAAAGATCGCCGCCGAAAGATTAGGTTATCCCGTCATTGGCTTTGCTGGTGTCTCCTTCTTCCCCCAATCTCCCCAATTACTCAATTCAGCATTACAGGAATTAGAAGCCACGGAATTAATCTTTATTCCTGATGCTGGCGCGGTCTTAAATCCACGAGTAATTGAGCCTTCGATTGAGCTTTTCAATCTCCTAGAAGAATGGGGATATGAGGAGATTTCTATCGCTTGGTGGAATCAGATAGAAAAATCCAATGGTGATATTGATGAGATATCAGAGGAAACCATTAGCGACATCGCGCTAATTTCTCCTAGTGATTATCTTGCCAAAAATCCAGAGCAAGCTAGCTATCAGCGCGAACTAGAATCGGAAGCTGGTGGCAAAGAAATCTCCCAAAAAGAATGGGAAACCCAAAAAGGGCAAGATTTCATTGAATTAATCAAGAAGCACGCTGGCCATCAATTCAACGGATTTGATGAAATCCTGAACCGCCAACGGTTTGAAAGAGAAGTTAACAAGGTGAAGAAACTTATCTTTGGCAAAGATGAGATTCCTAAGAAAAATCCTTCTAATGGCATTCTCCATGAAATTAAATTCAAAAAAGGGAAACGCTCATCCTGTGTTCAAGAGCTAATCAAAAAAGGTTATCACTATATCCTTGATACAAGCGCCACGGGAACAGGGAAAACCCACGAATTAAACCAGCTAGAAAGTAGCGAGGGAAAAACATGGTATATCCACGCGGATCATCGTAACCCCACCACCGAAACCGCCGCCCAAAAAGCAGATCTCCCCAGCCGTCATAATGGCTTAGTACAGGATACAACACGGGAAACCGCCACAGGTGATCCCTATGTTCGACGCTGGAAGTGGAGTAAAGAACAGCCCGAACCTGACATCGAGGGGAATTGTTTTCAAGCGGATCGGTTTAATAAGTTAGCTGCTAAAGGCTATGATGTTAATTCCCGTAATACTGCCACCAACGATGGTAAGGATAACTTCATTTGTGCCACTTGTCCCCAGCGTGGAAGCTGTACTCAATTTGGCTACAAAGGAGAAAGACGAGATGCACTGGCTAATCCTGCTATTCGCGCCCATATTGATTCCATGCCCAATCCTGATTGCCCTGAAGATGGCTTATCTTACGAAAATGATATTGCCATTTTTGAGGAAGCTAGCACCCTCTTCCAAGCCACAAAAGAGCGTATCTTAAGCCAGACTGATTTAGATCAGCAATGGAACTGGATTGAAGAAGAAGCCCCTAAAGTTTACCAACGATTACTGCCATATAAACAAAATATCAATGCGATGTTAGCAGGGAAGATTAAAGTTCCCCATTATGGTGCAACCTCGCTTCCTGAAGCAACTGAGGAAGAAAGCCTTCAGTATCTTTTAGGAATTATCCCTTATGATGGCTTCAAAGAAGATTTATTAATTGTCTGGCAAATTATCGAAAAACATCGCGCCGTTGCTGATCAGGGATTGGCTGATTACAAAACCAACAAAGTAGATCGCTATAACGGGTTAACCCCAGCAGAACGGAAGAAGTGGAAAAGCGCGATCGCGCTGGCAGATAGTTACCTTCATGGCGAAACCTCCCAGCATAATGATCAGGTAATTGCCAATATTCCCACACTGGGATTATATGAAATTTTAGCCATTCTCTTTGGAAAAGAAGATGGCGTTGTCAGAATTGGTCATGGCAAGGTTAAACTAACACTTGCCTATGAAAGACACCGCGCGATCGCCCATGACATGAAAGCTAATATCTTTGCTGATGCCACCATGTCACCAGAAGAGTTAGCAGCCAAGCTAGGAGTGCCACGGGAAGAAATCGCCGTTATTAGCCAAGAACAGCCTGATTTAAGCAATCTAACAGTGAAAGCTATCTACATGGAGGGAATGCGATCACGGCAGTATTCTCCCGATTGCCAGCGCCGCCAATTAGCTTTAGTGGATCATCTTAAATCAGAATACATTGATACTGAATCAGCATTAATCGCATGGAAAGATACCAATTATTTAGATATAGATGGCTACTGGTTCCATGACAGCCGTAGCACTAACACCCTAAAGGGCGTGCCAAACTTAATCGCCGTGGGAACTCCTTATCAGAACTATGGCATGGTCAAAGATGAATATTACACCATTCATGGCACGCTCAAAGGGTTTGATGATTATTATGATTCTCTGAGACAAGCTGAGATTATTCAACTGTTAGGGCGACAACGCTGCCACTTGTACCCCGACCAGAATTTTACTATCTACCTCATTGCCACCAATATCGACTTTACCTTCCTTGAAGCTATGGGGGTAACAGTTCACTATAGCCACGCACTCGAATGGACAGAAAAAGCTGGCAGTACCTCCCAACAAAACAAACTGCGATTAATCCAGATTGGTTTGGAATTGGGAGAAGACTTCCGAAAATTATCCCAAACGGAGATCGGGCAAAAGCTCGGAGTCAAGCAAAGCTGTGTCAGTAAATTAATCAATCAAGCTGGCGGTAAAGATCGGTTACTAAGATTATTCCAGTTCCTATATAAGAGATTTATAGGAGTTGGAATAACCTCCAGTGGATTACTTAGTCTAAAAATACTCAGGGAGTATCTGAAAATTGATGATGAGGATTGCCAAAAGATTTTTGCTGATACGGTAATTTCTATGATTCAATCACTGAGGGACTTTCTGGCAAATGGAGGGAAAGATATCGCTGCGTTGGAGGAAAAAACGGAGTTGCCAGCTTGTCTCATTGTCGCGATCGCGTTGGGAGCATCGCCGCCAACTTAGCCCAAAATAATAAGGCTAATTACAAAAAATTGAACATAAAATGAATCACGGATAGATTTTTCTGGGCGTGATCGTATCTCCTTAGTTTTTAATATTATTCATCATTATAATAAGCGTTAAGCTAAAAATTAACCTGGGCTATCTTTATAAATTTAAAAAATTAGTCTTTAAAATAAATAAATAATATTGAGTTAAAGGTTAGAAAAAAAATCGCTGACCATTAATGACTTGATTATGTCTTAAAGAAGTCGTTAAAGTTAGCTCGGAAATATTATACAACAACTCAGAATAATTGAGGAAGAATTAAGATTTTCTGAGCCAAGCAATAGACATTTTTAGTCATTAAAATCTCAAAAGCATTCAATTTCTGTAAAGACCGACTAACGTCATTAAAACTAATAATTCATAAGGAGAAATTTTAATATGACTAAAAAACAAAAGATATTAAGCTATTTAAAACATAACCCGACCGGAAAACTCAAAGAAATTGCGAAGGCAATAGACTATTCTGAACCCGCTACCTACAATGGATTGATGGAACTATTCAAAGAAAACCAAGTAGATCGCGAACAAGGAAAAGGCCGTAAGCCTGATACTTATTACCTCAAAAATAATTCAAAAGAAACACCAAAGAAAATCAAAAGTAAGTTTTCGAGTTTCCCAGATGAAAAGATTTATACCAAAGTCTTTTCACTAGATTATTTAGAGCATAAAGAGGTTATCATTTTGATTCTAACAGACAGAAACGCCTAGATAGTTTAGTTCAATCTTAACTTTAGTCAGACTCCCCCTTATTATTACTTAGGGGGATTTTTTTTTACAGTCCTAATAATTGAGTACCTGTTTCTGTAGCTATGTTATGATCTAATTTTTACTTACTTTTTTAACTGTTTTCTTGCTTAATCTCTTTCTATCTTCAACATTTTTTCATGTTTTATCTAAAAAGATTCTATCATACTATTTAATACGTCTTCACCTTCTGGATTGTTATCATTGTCTATCGGAAAATGTCTTTCTGTCTCTTTCTTTCTCGCTTCCATAATTAACTCTGATTTCGTTTTTTCTTTCTCTTCCTCCTTTTTCTCTTCCTTGCTTGAGTCTTCACTTGACTGTTGGCTCAATTCTACGGTTGACGGGGCTTTTGCTTCTCCAACCGAGTTCACCCTTCTCCCTAGCATTTCTTCCACATCCAACCCTGCTATAATTGCCAAACTCTGTATTTGACCCCATAAGTCACCAATACATTTTCTTGTAATCTCTTTGAACTCGTGACCTGAAACAGTACCTAAATGTTTTATAGCTTTCGGATAATAATAGTTGTAGATCGCATTGTAGATCCTTGTTTTTCTTTCCCCCGAATCAATTTGATTAAGATACTTAAATAACCTTCCTTTCTTACTATTCACTTTTGCTGGTGATTGATATCTAAAATATACTGTGTTCTTAATCATAAGTGATTTATATCTCTCACTTATATGTTTAATATTAAGAAATTATAGTGATTCAATAACGTTATAATATACTAAAATCTACTAAAAATATAATATAGATTAGCATATATTAGTTCATTTTACACAGTTTTCTCCTAAGCAACAACAAAATCACTTAAGCCACCTCTATTATCTTCTTCTAATATCTACTAATATATTCTAAAATGTTTCATCATTTTAGCTATTTTTAGAATAAAATTTAAATCACACCATAAAACAAGCGAAGTGAGTGGGGGGAACTCAATATTATTTTGAAAATATTGGCATAATATAAAAATATCAATTTATTTATAAATAAATATAGCAATCCTATATCAGTTGTAAATTTTTAAATAGTTTTCTAAAATGGCGCTGAGAGCGAGAACTAGGAGTTAAAGCTGTTGGTAGCAACGACTCGGAGCTAATTGCGTACACAAGCAGAGTAGTCCGCGCCATCTCCCATAAATTTTTCATTGAGATAGCCCAATTGAGAAAAGGATTGAAGAAAATGAGTGAGCAGTTTTCAATAAATACTTTAGAAAAGCTAGACCAATTTATTGACAGTAATCCCGAACCGAGAGAACTAAAAAGAGCTTTGGCAGTACAGATGCTGGCGCAAGGGGTAAAAAGAACCAAAATCCAAGAAATCTTAGGAGTTTCTGAAGCTTTTATTAGTAAATGGAAAGTTCGATATGCTTGGGAAGGTTTAGAGGGGTTGAAACTCAAATATCAAGGCTCTAAAGGGTATCTATCAAAGCGCGATCGAATCTTCGATTCGGTGAGCGGAGCTCAATCGCGCCAAGGTAATCCACTGGTTAGAACAAAAAACTCAAGTACATTTTAGTGAGTTGAAAGCTCATATAGAAGATTACTATGGTGTCGAGTTTAAGTCCAAGCAAAGTTACTATAATTTGTTAAAAGAAGCAGGAATGAGTTGGAAGAAAACTCAAAAAAAAATCCCAAGCGAAATGAAGAACTGGTGGCAAAAAGGCAGGAAGAACTTTGTGAGTTGTTAGAAGCGAATCGTCAGGAGATAGAGAGTGGAGAGCTGGTGGTGTATTTAATTGATGAATGTCACCTTTTATGGGGAGATGTTTGTGGATATGGGTGGGGAGAGACTGAAGAAAGGTTAGAAATTCCCATGACAAATGAGCGCGCTCGCGCTACCTACTATGGAGCCTTAAATTATCAAACCAAAGAATTTTTAGTGGAAGAATATGATCAAGGAAATGCGAAAAATACAGTTTCATTTTTAGAGAAATTAAGAGCAATAAATCCGACAAGTCGATTATTAATTATTTGGGATGGAGCCAGTTATCACAGGTACAAAGAAATGAAAGAATATTTAAAGGAAAATAATCAAAACTTAGAGGTTTCAGAAAGACCAATTCACTGTGAGATTTTAGCCCCAAATGCTCCTGATCAAAACCCAGTAGAAGATATTTGGTTAAAAGCTAAGAATTTTCTGAGAAAGTTTTGGTATAAACTCAACTCATTTGCCCTAGTCAAGTGGCTATTTAAGTTCTTCCTTCAAAACGAAGTGTTTGAGTTTACCAAATTACATAAATACGGTTTCTTTCCCAAGAAAAGACAGTAAGATGCTCCTTAATTAATGACTGCTTATTTTTACAACTGATTTAGGATTGCTATAAATAAGTGATCAATAGTGAGTAAAAAATCGTTTCACGTAATTTAGTAAGGAAGGAAAAAGGAAGGAAAAAAACGCGAGGGAGCGCGAGAAGAAAGAGACGCGAGAAAAGAGAGAGCAAGTCAGGTCAGCAGGTCAAGGTCAAAACAAAAAAACTCATTTCAGGATAATTGTATCGTTTTTCCCCATTATTGGGGATTTTTTTTGTTCACTCTATTTTCCCTTTTTAAATCACTATTGTTATTTGTATTACTATATTATTGTAATGAAGATTATAAGTTTTTATGATTATTCAACATATTAGCTTTTTTCCCCCCATGTCTTTGCCCCCTCCCCCCCATGTCTTCTCTTTTTCTACTTGGTGGTTGCAAGCAGTGTAAAATGTCTGACAAGAAAAAGGGGCATAATTTTAAAGTTCAACACGATCGCGCCCCACCTTAAGAAAATATAAAATACCATGTGATCATAATCTAAGGGGACAGTGTGAAAATAGCTAAAAATAAGCCATTACAAGGAATAGAGGCATTATACCCTTTTGTAACTAAAAAATAAATATAAGGTCGCTTGTTAAATTGCATCTAATCACTAAAAGGATGCTAATAAAAGAAACTGTAAGTATTAACGTTTATCACTATTTAATAGGTATTAAAAAAGAGAGAAAAGAGGTAATAAGGCGAAAAGGGGCAAGTAGTGAATCAAAGGGAAGAGGAAAAGCGATCACATCAAAAGCACTCATCTATTGAAAAAAAATAATCAGTAGATTATAATCTATAGAACGTCAAGACATTTGATTTTAGTATGAGGGCTGAGAATCCTACGACTACAATTTTAATTTAGTCGGTAGATGAATCAGCCCATTTGCGGTATAATTGAATAAAGTTCGCATGGGAACCAAATTGGCGAAAACCAAGCCAGAATTAAAAGAATTTTCAATTCTCTACCATGCTTTTTACCTGTGGGACGCGGGAGTAGCCTATCGCCTTGGGGTAAGACTTGTTTCTTCTTCGGAAGTGATAAGCACCTGATTGGGTAGGAAGCCTCTCTTACAATCTTTTATTTAAGAGAGGTAGTTCACTCTTTTGTGCTTATACATTTATGGGCTAATTTCTCCTTCTTAATAAAGCACGATCGCGTTGCATTGGAAACTTGCTAAAACTCTGATAAAATGAGAGCTTGAGGGTAACAAACCAGACGGGGTTTAGACTTGATGACCAACGACTCCCCAACTCCAGGAACCCTTGTCTCTAGTCGCGATCGCGCTTGGGTAGTGCTTCCCAGTGACAATGACCAAATTATCCGCTTACGTCCTCTCAGTGGCAATGAGGAACAAATTTGTGGCATTTATCGCCCACTTTTAGAGCAAAACTTAGAAAGTCTCAGTTCGACTCATTTTCCCCTTCCTGATCCTAACTATATTCAAGATCATAAGGCGGGAAAACTCCTCATGCAGTCAGCCCAATTAAGTTTACGCAGTGGTGCTGGGCCTTTTCGTTGTTTTGGACGGTTGTCTGTAAGCCCTCATCCCTATCAGCTAGTTCCCTTACTAATGGCGTTAAGACTGGATCCAGTGCGGTTGCTGATTGCCGATGATGTAGGAATTGGGAAGACCATCGAAGCTGGCTTAATTGTTCGAGAATTGCGCGATCGCGCTGAAATTAACCGCTTTGCCGTTTTGTGTCCCCCTCAACTGTGCGATCAGTGGCAAAAGGAACTGAAACAGAAATTTAATCTCGATGCAGTAGTCATTCGTTCAGGAACCGCCTCTAAACTAGAACGCAGTCTCCCTTCTGGGGATCATCATCTCTTCAGCTACTACCGCCATCTGATCATCAGTCTTGACTATGTAAAATCAGAACGACGGCGGGCAAGTTTTCTGACTCATCATCCCGAATTAGTGATTGTAGATGAAGCCCATACCTGTACCCAACGCAGCGATTATAGCACCACTCAGCAACGCCATCGTCTAGTGCGAGATTTAGCTGATGATGAAAATTTACATTTACTCTTATTAACCGCAACCCCTCACAGTGGGATAGAAACAGCTTTTAGATCATTATTGGGACTAATTAAACCAGAGTTTGAAGACTTTGATCTCGAAAATCTCACTGAGTCTCAACGCGCCCACCTCGCCCAACATTTAATTCAACGGCGACGGGCAGATGTCCAAGACTGGATTACCACAACTTCTTTCCCCGAACGAGAATCCTTAGAAAAGCCCTATCGTCTTTCTCCAGAGTATCGAAAACTATTCAGCACTGTTTATGACTTTGCGCGAGGATTAGTTAAAACCGATTCCTCTCAACTCAGCCAAGCGCAACAACGGGGACGGTATTGGTCAGCTTTAGCAATTATTCGCTGTGTTATGTCTTCCCCTGCAGCAGCGATCGCGACTTTGAAACGTCAGGCGAGTAAAGATTTGGCAGTCGGGAATACTTCTGATGTTTTAGATGAACAAGTTGCAGCTAGTTATACTTATGATCCCACAGATCAAGAACAAGCTGTTGATGCACCGCCAACAATTGTGGTGGAACAGGGTAAACAAAGTTATCAGGAAAAAGATCGCCGACAGTTAAGGGAATTTGTGCGTCAAGCAGAACAACTACAGGGAAAAGGAGACTTGAAACTGGAACGGTTATATGAAATTATTGAAGACCTTCTCCCCCAAGGCTATCAACCAATTATTTGGTGTCGCTACATTAGCACTGCCAACTACCTTACCGAACAACTGCGTCAACAGTTCTCAAAGAAGAAAAAGAAAGACTCAGACTTGCGAATCATTGGAATTACAGGAGAACTCTCTGAAGACGAACGAGAAATTCGCTTAGACGAATTAATCACATATCCAAAACGGGTATTAGTCGCCACTGACTGTTTAAGCGAAGGAGTCAACCTGCAACTTTATTTTAATGCGGTCATTCACTATGATTTACCTTGGAATCCTAACCGCTTAGAACAACGGGAAGGACGCATTGACCGTTATGGGCAAACAGCGCAGAAAGTAAAATGCTTCCTCCTTTATGGACAGGATAACCCAGTAGATGGAGCAGTGCTAGATGTTTTGATTCGCAAAGCAGTCAACATCCATAAAACCTTGGGAATTACTGTCCCTGTTCCTTTAGATAGCAATGATGTTTCAGAAGCCGTGTTTGAATCCTTATTTGAACACGCTGAACAAGCCCAACAGTTGTCATTACTGGAACTGCTAGATGACCAAGATACCGCCTTGTTAGAAGTGCAGAAAAGTTGGGATCGTGCCGTAGAAAGAGAACGGAAAAACCGATCGCGCTTTGCCCAGCGTAGCATCAAACCTGAACAAGTCCAAGCTGAACTCGAAGACAGCGATCGCGCTTTAGGGAGCAACGCACAAGTTGAAAATTTTGTCAATACTGCGTTAGAAAGATTAAACGCCAGTTTGATCAAAAAACGGGATAGTTGGCGACTCCCAAATATTCCTGCTTGTTTAGTTCCCGTATTGGGAGATCGCCCGAGGGATATTACTTTTACCTCCCCCGCACCCGAAGGGATTGAAGTGATTGGACGGAATCATCCCCTAGTAGAAACCCTAGCTAAAACCCTTTTAGAAGAAGCCTTAGAAAGCCCAGAAAATTCAGTAGCAGCGCGATGTGGCTTTACGGTTACTGATCTCGTTAACAACCCCGTATTTGTTCTCCTGTTGCGAGGACGATATTTAATCAAACAACGAAGAACTTCCCCCTTACTAGCTGAAGAATGCTGGTTACAAGGCTTTACAGGAGTTCCTTCTCAAGCGCAATGGTTAACGCCAGAAGAGACAGAAACCTTATTTAATCAAGCTAAACCTGTCGCAGACTATCCTCGCGCACGGAAACAACAAACTCTTCATCGAATTATTGATCGCCTAGAGGAATTAACCCCTAGTTTAGAACAATTTGCCCATGAACGTGCTGAAAGTATTTCTCAATCCCATCAACGGGTTCGCAGCATTACCAAAGAAGGAAAAGTGAACGTTGAACCACAGTTACCGTTAGATATTTTAGGGGTTTATATTCTACAGCCCAAATAAACAGCTTATCAGTTACCAGTTACCAAACAACAAATAAAATAGAGATAGTAGTGAACAAGAGTGGAGAACCATGAGAATTATCCAGACAAAAGGAATCATCAAAGATGGGGATTTATCTGTTTCTCTTCCTGAAGACATTAAAAATGGTGAAGTTGATGTAATTGTTGTTTCCTCGAAACAGCCTGATGAATATGAATCTCGTCATCAGATGATGAAAGAAAAAGGCTATGATACCCCAGAAAAAGTTCGGGATTTAATTCATCAAGTTAAGTTAGAAATGCTAAAAGAAAAAGGGAGAGGGGAGTGAGCATTTCCTTAAAACGGTTTTTTTTAGATACTAATATATTTATTATTGGAGATGCTGATCGCTCAAGTGCAGAAAGTTTTATTTTAGAAGCATTTGGCTATCGGGGAAAACCTTCCTCAATTACAGGAGAGGTGATTTTTTCCGATGAACTGCTTGATCAAATTCGTCGAGTTAGCAAATATCTATATGGAAAAGAACAAGCAGGAGAAATTATTTCTAATCTGTGGCGTTGGTTACCTATTTACTATCTTCCTTCAACTTTAGATTGGACAAAGGAAAAATCAGAATTAGCTAAACAAAAAATCATTCCCTCAGAAGATATTGAAATTTATTTAACAGCAAAAAATGGACAAGCAGACTGTTTTATTTCAGGAAATCGCAAGTTAATAGCGACAATTGCTGAGTTTAATTGTTTCACTCCAGAGAATTTTATTAACGAGTATTTTAGTGACAAGTAACCTAAGAATAAGGAACGAAGAATCAAGAAAAAATGACCTGAAAGTGAGATTGCTTCTTTAAATAAGTTTGACTACTATGTCTTCCATAACTTTGGGTCAAAAGAGGAAGAATTTGGCTAGTTTTCTGAGTGAGAGTAACTGTTCCGTTTCTTCCGTAAGTAATCAAGCTGTTTCTTTACTCTTTCATCTTTCGCCAGAGCATCAGGAGAGAGAATTAGACTACCAGCAGCAATGCGATACTTTGGTTTTTTTTGGCTATGAGAAGGCTTTGTGCCATTTTCAAACCTTCTTGTCAGAGGATTAAGGTTAACCATGTTTTTTCCTTGCTTGCGAGTCTATCCATATCTTACCGCAAAAGGTGACGTGACATTTATGGCTTCGTTAATAACGTTTTCTCAGATTTGGGGTTTTAAATCTGCTTTAATTACTAGATCGACTTCTTTATCAAAAAGGTCTTCTAAGAAGAATTTTAGACCCATATAGCCATCTAAAGTCGCAGCCCCTTCAAATTCCACAAGGAAATCGAGATCGCTGTCGGGATTGGCTTAATTTCGCGCAGTTGAGCCAAATAGAGCCAGAGATTTTACCCCAAACTGATTGATCTCTTTTAAGTGTTCGTTGAGGGTAGAGAGAACAACTTGACGATTCATTGCAGTCAAATTAAATTTTTACAAATGATGTTTCATAATTCTACAATACTAGAAAATTCCTGTTCCCTAAATCCCGATGAAAGTAGAAGGAAACCTCATCACTGCTGATTTTACTCCCGATATCCTTGCTGAAGAAATAAAGGGACAAACTCCCGTCGATTTTGGTTTTAAAGCAACGGATAACCTCGCTGATGAAATCGCTACAACTTGGGGAGATATCAAAGCCTATTATCAAGCCTTCCAAAGACGATTAGATAGACTTGATTCTAAAGATAGCGCAACTAGTCTCACGCGGGAACAGTGGGTAATTCCGATTTTAGAATTATTGGGCTATCAACCTGTTTATCAGCAAAAAGCAGCGGTAGTGGAGGGACAAACCTACGCTATTTCCCATCGCGCAGAAGGAGTCGAGAGTGGGGAACAGAGTTCAGAAGAAGAAAAGCCACCCCTACATATTATCAGTTGTCGGCTATCTCTAGAACAAAAACCTGCTAGTGGAACGCCTCGACTGTCCGCCCATGCGTTAGTTCAAGAATATCTTAACCGTACTGAACATTTATGGGCTGTTGTCACTAATGGTTATCGCTGGCGGTTGCTGCGAGACTCCTCTCTGATGACACGCTTAACTTATGTGGAGTTTGATTTAGAACAAATCCTCAATAGTGAAGATTATGCTGAATTTTCCCTATTTTACCGACTTTTTCATCGATCGCGCTTACCAGGTGGAACAGAAGACACAGAAGAGTGCTTATTAGAATACTACCATCAAGAAGCACGTAAACAGGGAGGACGAATTCGCGATCGCCTGCGAGATCAGGTGGAGAAAACACTGGTATCATTAGGAACAGGATTTCTCCAACATCGTGCTAATCAGCAACTACGAAACGCCATTGCCACAGGAGAACTTTCAGAAAAAGACTATTATCGGGAACTACTGTTATTAATTTATCGGCTGTTATTTCTCCTAGTAGCCGAGTCGCGGAATTTATTACTGAATCATGCTGATGCAGAAAAAGCCCGAATTTATCGAGAATACTATAGTATAGAACGATTACGCGCGATCGCGGAACAACCCCTTCATCGGAGAGAAGGCTTTCAAGATTTATGGGAAGGATTAAAAGTCACCTTTGCTTTATTTGATGAAAACTGGCGGGGAAAACTCTTAGGCTTATCTCCCCTCAATGGCGACCTATTCGGTTCTAACACACTTTCCCACTTAAAACTCTGTGCATTAGATAACCATGACTTACGCCAAGCCATTCGTCAGTTATCCCTCTATGAAAGTCGTCAACAACAGCGACGGATTAACTATTCCGCATTGGATGTAGAAGAATTAGGGAGTATTTATGAGAGTTTACTAGATTTTCAGCCTAGAATTATCGAAAATCAGGGAATTTATGAATTTAAGTTAGTCCCTGGCAGTGAACGCAAATCCACAGGATCATATTACACTCCCCCAGAATTAGTCGCCCAGTTAATCAAATCTGCATTAGAACCCGTTATCGAAGATAGATTACAAAATTCTCAATTCCGCCCAGAACAAGCCCTACTATCTCTAAAAATCTGCGACCCTGCTTGTGGTTCAGGACATTTCCTCCTCGCAGCCGCCAGACGCATTGGGAAAGAGTTGGCGAGACTGCGAACAGGAGAAGCGCAACCTGTTCCTGAACAGCTACGAAAAGCAGTGCGGGATGTGATTCAAAACTGCATCTATGGTGTCGATTTAAACCCTTTAGCAGTAGATTTGTGTAAAGTAGCTTTATGGATAGAAGGATTTTGCGAAGGATATCCCCTCAACTTCCTCGACCATCGCATCAAGTGTGGGAACTCCTTAGTGGGAGTATTAGACTTAGACTGTCTGCAGGAAGGAATCCCCGATAAAGCCTATAAAGCAGTCACAGGAGACGAGAAAACTATCGCACAGCAAAAAACGAAGGAGAATAAGAAACAACGCAAAGATTTAGAGAGGGGACAATTATCCATCAATTTTAATCAACTCGAAGAGAGTCGGGAAGAATATGTGGAAGCATTTCGAGAAGTGGGGAATATTGTGGAAACAACTACCACAGCTTATCGGGAGAAAGAAGAACGTTATCGCAACAGTCGCCATAACCCCCAATGGTGGCGCGACTATACTGCTTGTAATTTGTGGACAGCAGCATTTTTTATGCCCTTAACGGAACAAAATTTACAACTGCTTCCGACAACGGCGGTATTACAACGCTTGTTAGCAGGGGAAGAAAAGGGTTTAACAGATGTTATTGAAGCAGCGGAGAAATTAGCAGAAGAAAAGCGGTTTTTCCATTGGGAATTAGAGTTTCCCGAAGTGTTTGAAGAGGGAGGGTTTGATTGTATTTTAGGAAACCCGCCTTGGGAACAATTACAACTTGCTGAAAAGGAGTTTTTTGCCTCTCGTGATTCAGAAATTGCTAATGCGAAAAATAGTTCAGAACGGAAAAAGTTAATTCAAAAGTTACCCGAAACCAATCCAATATTAGCGGAAGAATGGGAACAAGCCAAACATTTTGCTGATGCAGAAACAAAGTTTGTCAGAGAGTCAGGACGATATCTGTTAACCGCAACGGGAAAAATTAATACTTATGCGGTGTTTGCAGAAACTGACCGTAAATTAGTGGGAAATCAAGGAAGGGCAGGGGTCATTGTTCCCACAGGAATTGCAACAGATGATACTTGTAAAAAGTTCTTTGGAGACTTGATTAAAACTCGCTCTCTGGAAAAATTAACAGGTTATGAAAATGAAGCATTTATTTTTAGTGCAGTTCATAATGCGTTTAAATTTTGCAATTTAGTCATAACTGGAGAAGACATTCAAGTTAAAGAGACTGATTTTATCTTTTTCTGTCGCTACTTTTCAGACATCAATGATCCGAAACGTCATTTTACTTTGACACCAGAAGATACTCAATTAATTAATCCCAATACGCTAACTTGTCCCATTTTTCGGACTCATCCTGATGCTGACCTCACTAAGAAATTTATCAGCATATTCCTGTCTTAGACAATGAGAAACAGGGAAAGAACCCTTGGGGAATAACGTTTAGACAAGGTTTATTTAATATGTCAAGTGACAGTAACTTATTTATTAGTGAGGAGAAGTTAGAAGAAGTGAATCATTCCGTTGTTCCCTTGTATGAAGCAAAGATGTTTTATCAATTTGATCATCGTTTTACAACTTATGATGGGGCTACTAAAGCTGAATTAAATGCAGGAAGATTACCTCATGTTTCTGGGAATAAAAAACAGGATTTTAATTATACAGTTCAACCTCGTTATTGGGTAGATAAAGCAGAAGTAGAAAACCGTTTAGCCGAAAAATGGGATAAAGAATGGTTAATAGCTTTTAGAGATGTTACGAATTCCACCAGTGAACGTACAGCAATTTTTAGTTTAATTCCTAAAGTTGCTGTCGGTCACAACGCACCTATCATTTTTTCAAAAAAAATTGATTCTCTATTAATTAGTTGTTTAATTGCTAATTTAAATTCTATTGTCTTTGACTTTGTAGCACGGCAAAAAGTGGGCGGAACACACATGACATTTTTTGTTTTAAAACAACTTCCTGTTATTTCACCCGAAAATTACACCCAAGAAGACATCGACTATATCAGTTCCCGTGTCCTCGAACTGGTTTACACCGCTTGGGATATGAAACCCTTTGCCGAAGATATGGGCTATAATGGAGAACCCTTTATTTGGGACGAACAAAGACGGGCTAAACTCCGTGCTGAACTTGATGCGTATTATGCCAAACTTTACGGCTTAACTCGCGATGAATTGCGCTACATTCTAGACCCCAAAGATGTTTATGGCGAAGACTTTCCCAGCGAAACTTTCAGAGTCTTAAAGAACAATGAAATTAATAAATATGGCGAGTATCGCACCCAACGGTTAGTTTTAGCAGCCTTCGATTTACTGTAATCGGTTTCAGTGACCAGTGACCAGTGACCAGTGACCAGTGACCAGTGACCAGTGACCAGTGACCAGTGACCAGTGACCAGTGACCAGTGACCAGTTATCAGTCATTCTTACTGGTTTGTGCTGTTTTTAATATTTTCCATAACATCTTACTAATTTCTTCTGCATCTGTGTAGATGCTAAAAAATGCTTCTGGAGAAATATAATTCGTGTCTTTCAACAAAGATAACCAATACTTTGTCTCTAAACATTCTTTGTATGCAATGGATATTTTTGCTCTAAAATCGGCTTTCGATATTCCTCCATTCGCTTCTGCAATATTTGCACCAGTTGATGTTCCGCTACGAAGGAGTTGCTTGGATAAAACAAATTCTTTTTTCTCCTCCACTAAATACCGATAAGCCTTAACAATTCGGATGGCAAATTGATACGCTTTATCATACACTAAACTATTCACAACTCCTGTCTTATCCCTAATGTAAAACTTGGTAACTGGTAACTGCTCACTGGTAACTGCTCACTGGTAAACTGGAAAAGTAAAGATCAGGGTAAAAAACAAAGATGTCCCTTAGCGAGATTCTACCAACTGTTAACCAACTCTCTCACCAAGATAAACTACGCCTGATTCATTTTCTCCTGTTAGAAGTCGCCAAAGAGGAAGGGTGTAACTTAGAAACCGAAGAAAACCTTGATGTAGAAAATCATCTTCTCAACGAACTCAACTCAACTCAAGCAGTCGTTTGGTCGCCTCAAACCAGCAATGAAGGAATCAAAGCGTTATCAGATTTGTTAAACAACGCACAGCAGGACAAAAAAGTCTTGCTACAGTAACAACAAGTGAATTCGTTTTTGGTGGGCAGTGCCCACCCTACAATGATCATTATGCCTGAAATTAAAATTAATTTACCCGAAGAAATCTTATCGGCTCGTCGTCTTCCTCCAGATGATTTTGTCCGTGACTTGCGTTTAGCAGCAGCGATTCACTGGTATCAGAGAAACGAAATTTCTCAAGAAAAAGCGGCTCAAGTTGCAGGGTTAAATCGTCGAGATTTTTTAGCAGCTTTAGCCAGAGAAGAAGTTGATGTGTTTACCGTTGACTTGGAAGACTTAAAACGAGAATTAGAAAATGGCTGATCACCCTGCAATTAATACTTCTCCTTTGATTTTTTTAACAAAAGGAAATTATTTATCTTTATTACAGGTGCTAAGTGAGAAAATAATTGTCCCTGAAATTGTAGCCACTGAGATTAAAGCCTATGGAGAATCAGATATTACCGCTCAAGCTGTTGCAAAAACGGACTGGCTGTTAGTGACAAAAACTCCCCCCATTCCTAATTTAATTCAGTCTTGGGATTTAGGAGCAGGAGAATCTGCGGTTTTGAGTTGGGGATATTTCCACTCAAACACTGAAGTGATTTTAGATGATTTAATGGCTCGACGTTGCGCCAATGCTTTAAAAATTCCAGTACGAGGAACGTTGGGAATTGTTCTTTTAGCTAAACAACGAGGAGCGATTCCTTCTGCTCGTCCAATACTAGCAACTTAAAGCAGTCTGGAATGTATTTATCAGAAAGAGTGATGAATGAAGCACTAAAAATAGTTGATGAATAAAAGATAGCGCGATCGCGTGCTATTTAACTGGTCATTGAGGAAAATTTTCATTAGTATAAAATCTAAAGTTCATCTTCTTGATTAATAATCTGATCGATTTCTGCTGGATTTTTCTGATAATATAATACCATTTCTGGAAACTATGGTTACAGTTAAATGGTAACTGGTAACTGCTCACTGGTAACTGCTCACTCATGCGTCTGCAATACCTCCTCGAAAAAGGAAACAAAACCTTAATTCGCTACATTGGTTTGATCATTGACGAAATCAATCCTCCCCTCGACTGTACAGGTGTTGATTCCCTCAGTGAAGACCAACTCGAAGCCTTATTTTCAGAGATTCCAGAAGACTGGGATTTTACCGAATTAGAAAATGTCTTTGATAGCGAGACTATAACCGAGTCATTTAGGGAACAGTTAATCACTTACATTAACAAGAGGAATGGGCGTACCAGAAACTGAAGAGGAAGAACAACACACAACAGATTCTGAGGAAAAAACCCTTGATATCTTCCGCCTTCGAGATGAAGTCGTCAATGATTACCGTCGCTACATTGAAAGTTTTCTCACCATCCGTGACTCAAAAGTTTATCACTTTGTCCAGCAAGCCCTCAACCAAGGACATCTCTGGCAAGATCCCCTGATTCAACTCAATCCCGCTTATGAAAAACTGCTACCACCCAAGATTTAATCCAAAACAGCGTTCTCCATTCCCACTGTCAGCAGTATTTCCCCAAGTTTAACTTCTACAAACATCAAGAAGACGCGATTCACCGCGCCCAAAATAATGAACCCTACGTCCTCACCACAGGAACAGGTTCAGGAAAAAGCATTACCTACATTGTTCCCATAATAGATGACCTCTGTCGCAACCCAGACTTAAAAGGGGTAAGGGCGATTCTAGTCTATCCGATGAATGCGCTAATTAACTCCCAGAAACAGGAGTTTGAGAAATATTTAGAAAATGCAGGTCATTCTCACATTCGCGTTGAACAATACACTGGACAAGAAACTTAAGCCGTAAAACTGAAATCCAAAATAACCCTCCTCACATTCTCCTCACCAACTATGTGATGTTGGAGTTAATGCTATCGCGCCACCATGAAGAGAAACTGGTATCCTCTCCCAAACTGAAATTTTTAGTTTTAGACGAACTCCACACCTATCGCGGTCGGTCAGGGGGCGGATGTCGCCATGGTGATCCGTAAACTGAGACAACGCTGCGGTCAAAACTTCCTCTGTATCGGGACTTCTGCAACCATGTCCACGGAAGAACACGCCAAAATCGCCAAGAAACCGTTGCTCAAGTGGCTAGCCAGTTATTTGGGGTAGAAGTTCCGGTTAAAAATGTCATTGATGAAACCATTAAACCAGCCATTGAACAAAACTTCCCCTCCGTTAACGAACTCCGCCAAGCAGTAGAAACAGGCTTACCCCCCATCTCTGAACAAACCAAGAGCGCGTTTTTCAATCATCCCCTCAGTCCATGGATTGAACAAAACTTTGGCTTAACCCAAGCTGAAGATGGGGAATGGGTGCGCTGTACTCCCATTACCTTACAAACAGGAGCGAGTCATTTAGCAGCAACCACAGGGCTAGAAGTAGAACCCTGTTTAGAGACATTGAAACAGATGTTTTTATGGGCGAGTCGCACCAAAGCCCTAGCCTTTCGTCTCCATCATTTATTTCCCAGGGAGGGAGTGTTTACGCCACCTTAGAACCTCATGATCAACGGGAATTGAGTCTAGAAGGACAATATCGCACCACGCGCATCGACTTTTATTTCCTCTGTTATTTTGTCGAGAATGCGGACAAGACTATTATCAAGTGGTTTACGATGAAGAGCAAGGAGAAGTGAAACCCTTATCCCCCTTTGCTGAAATCGAAGAAAGCAGCGAGGCGGGATATCTTACCTTGGATGAGCCCGAGTTATGGGAAGAAGAAGACCAAGAACGGCTTCCTGATAACTGGTTTCGAGTGACCAAAACTAAAGGGAGAGTCCCGAAAAAAGAGTATCAGAAATTTATTCCCCGAAAACTCTACATTTATCCCAACGGAAAAGTAGAATTGGGAGCAGTTACGAAAAATCAGTCCCCAGCACCCATTCCCTGCTGGTTTATTCCCAAACCCTTCTCACTTGCTTAAACTGTGGGGTAGTTCATGACAAGCGTCGGCGTGAATATACGAAACTTGCTCGTCTCAGTAGTGAAGGACGCAGTACCGCTACCACCTTACTCTGTTTATCCGCCGTTACCCAACTGCAGCAAGCCAGTGAACAGCAAATTATCTCCCCAAGATGCAACCAAAGTTCTCAGTTTCACTGATAATCGTCAGGATGCGTCCTTACAAGCAGGACATTTCAATGATTTTGTCCAAACTAGCTTCTTGCGGGGAGGCTTAAATCAGGCGCTACGAGAAAAGCAAACCCTCACTCATTCTGAGTTAGCCCAAGCAGTGGTGAAACAAATGGGAATCACTCAAGACCATTACGCCAAACAGCCTGCCGAATATGGTGCAGGAAAAAAACGTAATGAACGGGCGTTTCGAGACTTAATTGAATATCGTCTTTATGAAGACTTACGCCGTGGTTGGCGCATTATGCAGCCCAACTTAGAACAGTGTGGGTTACTCAGTATTGTTTATGAGGGTTAGAAGACTTATGTGAAACTGCTTCAGTGTGGGAGGGGGATCCCATTCTCCAACAAGCAACCCCCAACAACGATATCGGGCGACTAAAGTTTTATTAGACCAGTTGCGAAAACAATTAGCCCTTGATGCCGAATTACTGCAACGAGACCGTTTAGAACGATTACAGCAAGAAACAGGACAAGTTCTTAACGATAACTGGAAAATTGATCCCAGTGAAAACCTTCGCACAGCAAAGTGGGCAACT